>JASGCW010000018.1:0-2488 GCA_030053945.1 Limnohabitans sp. | reverse complement strand
TTGAATCCATTGTGCAAGTTACTGGGGAAATTAAAAGTGTTAAAAAACCGAAAGTGTAAAGTAATGTTCTCATAATGCTAAGTTTAGATTTATTATTAATTCAAATTTATAGCTATTTTAATTGAAAATATTACGGTTTTTCCGTACATTTTGTTAAATTTCGCATTAAAATTCAAAAAAATGAGAACTCTAGTTATCGGAGACATCCATGGAGCATTAAAAGCTCTTAATCAGATACTTAAAAAAGCAAATATTACTTCAAAAGATACTTTAATCTTTCTTGGAGACTATTTAGATGGCTGGAGTGAGTCTCCACAAGTGTTAGATTCTTTTATTGAATTAAACAAAACACATAATTGTATTTTTTTAAGAGGCAATCATGACGAGTTAGTTCTTCACTGGCTTCAAAATAATCACGACAACCCTCAATGGTTTGAACATGGGGGCGAATCGACAATTACTGCTTACCAAACAGTAACTGACGAAACAAAAAAAAGACATATAGATTTCTTATTAGCTCTAAAAAATTATCATATTGATGACCAAAAACGTTTGTTTGTACATGCAGGTTTCACTAATATGAAAGGAGTAACATTTGAGCACTTCCCCAGATTATTATATTGGGATAGAACTCTATGGGAAACAGCCTTATCATTAGACAAGACAATAGAAGTAGATTCAGTTTTGTATCCTAAACGTTTTAAAAATTATAATGAGATATTTATAGGTCACACTCCTGTCACTCAAATAGGAGAAACAATACCTATAAATAAAGCCAATATTTGGAATATTGATACGGGCGCAGCATTCAAAGGCCCTCTAACCATTATGGACATAGACACAAAAGAATACTGGCAAAGTGACCCTGTATATACATTGTATCCTAATGAAAAGGGGAGAAATTGATTCTAACTTATTATATTTGCAAAAATATATTTACTATGAGAAAAATTATTACATTATTAATGATTATTGCTGGTTTTTCAGCAAATGCACAAGAAGCATACAAAGGTAAAGGAGATACTAAATTTCAAATTGGGGCTAATTTTCAAAGTGGAGGTACTGGACTAATTGCAGGTGCTGATTTTGGAATTGGCGAAAATATGTCAATTGGTTTTACGGGATCGTACATTTTAGGAGCTAGTGAGATTTTAGGAGAAAAACCAGAATTTAAAGACAAACTAGATGTTAGAGCACGTTTTAACGCTAATCTTGGTAATGTAATCAAAATTGATGAAAAATTAGATATTTACCCAGGATTAAGTTTTGGTTTGAAAAATTTTGGTGCACACTTAGGAGGACGTTACTTTTTCACACAAGGTTTCGGAGTTTACACAGAGATGGGATTTCCAATTGCACGTTATAATTCTAATCCTTCTGGCTTTGATTATTTAAACAATCAGTTTAATGTTAGTTTAGGAATGTCATTCAACTTATAATGAGTGTAATAGAAAAAAAATTAAAAGACCGCAGTGATTCTAAGTGTGAATTATGCGGAAATCCACACGAATTAAAAGTTTTTAATGTTGCTCCTAATACCGTAGAAAGTTTAGAACAATCTATTTTAGCTTGTACTACGTGTATATCACAAATAGAAAATCCTGAAGCAACAGATGCTAATCACTGGCATTGTTTATCAGATGCTATGTGGAATGAGAATTTACCGGTACAAATTGTAGCTTGGAGAATGCTAACCCGATTAAAAAAGAATGATTTATTAGATATGATGTATCTAGATGAGGAAGCTTTAGAATGGGCAAAGGCTACAGGAGAAGGTGATGATGATGAAGGAAAAATAATACATAAAGACAGTAATGGAAACACACTATTTGATGGTGATTCTGTTGTATTAATCAAAGATTTAGATGTTAAAGGAGCCAACTTCACTGCCAAGAGAGGTGCAGCAGTTCATAACATCAAATTAGTTTGGGACAATGCTGAACAAATTGAAGGTCGCGTAGAAGGACAACATATTGTAATTTTGACGCAATACGTCAAGAAAACAAAATAAAGCAAATGGGCTGTCCTTGAGACAGCCCATTTTTTTAATGCCTACTGAGTAAAGAACCTAATACCTCCTCCCTTTTAAAAAAATTTTTCAGATGCTTTTTAAATACTAATACTGTGGGCAAAATGAATAATTAAAGACTAAAAGAGTTGCTGTAAATGCGTTTAGTATTTAGTAGAAATACTTTTAGTCTATAGCTAAACACTCCGAGTGATTATGTAAATGCTTTAAGAGTATATTTTAATGCTTTGAGAGTTAAAATAAAGACTCGCAGAGTCAAAATAAAGGTTTTGAGTCTTTATCGAAAAACTCAGAGTGATTCGGTAAAAGTTCGAAGTATTAATTGATACATAGTTGAAATATTTATAATTTGATAAAGAAAATGAGATTGATTATTTGCGATTTAGTTAAAATAAAACACTAAATCTCACCAAATTTAGTTAGACTGAAATCACTGAAAATAAGGATTGTATATTATAT
>JASGCW010000101.1 GCA_030053945.1 Limnohabitans sp. | reverse complement strand
GGAATTGAATTTTCATTGTAAATAGAACTTTGTTTGCAAGTATGTTCATTCTCAACTCCAATACAGGCATAGCATCCGTAATTTAATTTAAGCTTTTCGAATGTAACTAAACTAACAACATAAAATATTTCATCGATTGAAAGGTGTTTTAATTTTATTTCAAGAAGTTGCTTCATATATTCAAGAAAAGGAATACAATTTCTAAAAAAATCATCTTCTTTTATTGATACACATGACGATTTGTTTGATGTGTTTGTTGTTATATTCACCATTTCTTCATCATTCAATGTATATCTTAAAATATTTATTTCTTTATAGCAACTTCTGTAATTAAGAATTTTATTTTTCTGTATCATTGAGAAATCCAAACCTAGCAAATATTCAAGATCAGTAAGATTTAAAGTGATGCCATCTTTCGTAACCCTTCCGTATTGATTTTTTCTAATGTTTGCGAAAATATTTGACTTATAAGAAGTAATTCGAATATTTATTCCATTCCACACTGATCCTGATATTGCAAGTTGAAACACGTTCTTCCAAACCATTTTTCTAAATAAGGTTTCTTTTTAAATTAATATCCCTTTTATACTCTAATGATGAAACTTGTTAATATATCTTTAACTGTGAAACTCTCTTGCGCAGTTGATTTAAAGAAAATAAGTGACGATATTAATTGCAGATATAACCCTTCAAAGTTTAATGGTGCAATATTAAAGGTGAATAAACCTAGAACGACATTCCTTATATTCAATTCAGGATATGTGGTAATAACAGGTGTGAAAAAAACAGATGATATTGAAAAAAGTGAAACTAATTTAACAAAATTCTTAAGAAATAAAGGATATATAGTGAATATAAATGAAAGAATAATAAGAAATTTAGTATTTAGTGGAAACTTCAAAAAGAACATTAACCTTCCATCATTATATAACTACATACGAGAAATAGGTTTTATTAAAGAAACTAGCGCCTCATATGAGACAGAACTATTTCCAGCGTTAATTTGCAATATAAAGAATAAAAAATGGTCTATTTCAATTTTTCATAACGGAAAATATCACATGACTGGTTTAAAATCAAATAATGAAGCAATCGATTTTTTGAGTATCATAACAAGTTTTGTAAATTCATATGATAATTTAATTGAATAAAAATTTTATTAATTTAAAAAATGTTCCTTGTTTGAAATTTTCGGTTTTTTCATTTTTAATCAATTTTGATAAGATTTTTTCAACTTCTTTAGGTTTTTTTAAATTGAATTGATAATTGAATATTTCGTTTATGAAATTTAGTTCCTTTTTAATTACTAAACACTGTTCATCATCACAATCCCCAAAACCAATAATTAATTGAGAAGCTAAAGATGAGATTGTTTCTTTTGATGAGCAAAAATTTTTATCTTTATCCTGAACACATGCATCACAAAATAATCTTTTTCTCAAGTTTTCAAATATTGTATATATTATAGCTTCGATTATCGTTTCTTCTAAAATATCAGCTAATTCTCTGAAATCATATAAAATTTTAATTTTTTTCAGAAAAAAGCGGAATCTAGAAGAATATATATCTGTTGGCAAATAAATAGAAATTTTTTCATTATTGAAAGTTTGCGTGAATTTTATAATGTCATCTTCATGTTCTTTATATCGTGATAAATTATACATTGTATCACCAATTTTAATATTAGTACAGTCATTTAAATAAAATCCTCCAGATGGAAGGTTAAGTAGCAAAGATATTAAATTTTTCGATAAATGTATTCCATTATTTATACGATTCCCATATGAATTCTTACACAAAAAAATCAATATATCCTTCTCTTGTAATCTTATTTCAAGGAAAGTACCATTTGTTATACTTCCATCTAAATGATACTGAAATAATAATTTAAATGACATCTTTGAAAATTATTTTTTGATAATAATTCTTATATACCTTCATGAAACCATTTTTTATCTAAATTTTCTTTTAAAATGTGTTCATTCTTTTTTTGATCAACAGTGAAATAATTTATAAATTCATAAAATGGAATGTTATTAAATCTACATTTTAAAAATGCAATACTATAAAGTCCACAACTTTTTGATAATGGATGTTGTAAAACTACTGGATTATATATCCAGCCATTTTTGCAGTTTGTATTAAGAAAATTAACAAATTCTTTATGGAGAGGTCGTAAACCAAACGAATCAAAATATTCACCTTTTCCATTATTTAACAAAGATATTGCAACCCAATGTTCACCTGACTCATATTTTTTATCAGTATTCACAATTAAACCAACAGGTTTTTTATTAATAATTGGTAAGTTATCTCTTGAAAACACTCCACCAAAATGTTTACATGTTGAAAATTCATCTTCGATCTCATAATTATACATTAGAATTTGAATATACTTCTCCAATGATATTAATTTCTATTATATTATCAAATTCACAATAAGCAACCACATTAATTGGAATTGTCAGAGGACTTTTAAACTTTAACTGTAATCTCAATGTTCCTCTTTTTATAAGATTAGAGTGACCATCAATTCCAAAACCATCGCTGTAATCGTTTGCAAAATTAAATCCATATATTATATATTTATCGTTCTTGTAATTTTCAAAGGATAAATTTAAATAAGGATCTGTATTTAGTTCATTAAGTGTTTGAAATAAACCTAAATATTCTCTTAAGTACTTTTTATTTTCAAAATCTGGAGTATACGGTTGATTAGGGTACGGATGACCATCAACAAACGCACAAATATAATTAAGATTAAAATCTTTGAAATCATATGGGTCTTTATTATATGCTCCATTAAATGCATCATTTTCAACAAGAAATACAAACATTCGTCTAGGAATCTGCCCAAATATTAAATTATCTATCCAAATATCATTAACATCCTTAGGTACCACTACATGTTTAATTTCTATTCTTGTATATGGATATTTAGCCGGTGATATACTGAAGGCTTTTCTATGAGCATTTAATGAATCAGGAGTGATTTTTGCTTTTTGAATATGAAGAGTTACATCTGATAAATTTAATGTTGCAGAAATACCATCAGGAAGTTGTAAATAGAATTTAGGATTATTCAAAACGAACTCAATTTTAATATTGCAACCTCCAAGTAAATATCTTCCTTGAAATGAAAAATCAGTATGGATTTTACCCATCATATGGTAATTTTTCGATTTTTTATAAGAGATATCAGTTGTTTCAATTGATGTTTTTCCATCTTCATTCCAAAAAGCTGTTCCTAAATGTGAATCTTTTGCTGATTTTGAAAAACCTAAAAAAGCTTCAATAAAAGCTCTATAAGGATAATTTTGTGGAAGATAAGATATCTGTTTACCGTTTATTTCAAAATCAATCTGTTTTATCATTGAATGCAAAGTATAATTTTTGAAATATAATTTTTCTGATTCAGTTTGAGTTATTTCATTCGCTTTAGTGAAATTAAGATTGACAGTAAAAGACAAAAATATATCATTTATTTTCAAATATTCATCGATTGCTGTTGTGAATTGAAATGTTATTGGAGAAGATGAATCAACAGTTGCAACTGGTCTATATTCAGCTTCAAGAATTTTCTCAACAGTGAGTTGTGTAGGAGGAACTCCCCATAAGTCAAATTCGGTAAGCGGAGTGATTGATGAGAGTTTATGTATAGGTTCCATTATCAGAATATATTATCATTAATTTTTCGTTTCTTATATTTCCTTTTTTTGTTTTCTTTACTTTTTTAACTCTCTTTATTTTTTTACTTTTAACTTTTTTTCGTTTTTTCATTTTTCTTTTTCTTATATACTTTCGTTTTTTTCCCTCTCCTTTAAACATTTTAAAATCATCACCAAGGTATTTACTAGCAGTTGTATTTATATTCTTTTTAGTTTTTGATTTTATATTTTCTAATGAAAAATCATCTGAACCTAAAACATCATTTGCAACATTAACACCAGTTTGAAGAAAGTTTTTACCTAAAAATTTTAAAAGTGGAAAGACTGCCCCAGATAATATTCTTCCAAAAAACCCTTTTCCTTTTTGATATCTTACTCCATTAAAACCAGCAATTCCGTTTCCAGCTTGAGCAACATAGTATCTTTCAAATTCATTCATTTTTTCTAAAATGTAAAACAGTGACTACTCTTCCACCATCAAATTTTAATGTCTGTCCTGTATCATCCTTTATATCTATTTCTATCGATTGAATTTCATTCCTATCAATTTTAAAAAAGTGTGGATTTTCATACATTATTTGAATTGTTTCTCCATATTCTTTATTTGGAACACTTATTGCTCTTAAAATTCTTGTGAATGTATCACCAACTATTGACGATTTTATAATATCAGTATAAACATAAATGACATTTATTATATTTTTTAAATCTGGAACACTTTTTGATTTTTTTCCACCTTTATATTTTTGAGCACCTATTGTAATCTCTTTATGCAAATCATATAAATTTTCTTCTATATTAAATCCTAAAATTGAATATAAATTATTTGATAATAAAGGTAAAACAATTTTACCATTAATATAACCAGGTTTTAAAATCATATGAGATTTATTCTCTGTTAGATAAAATTGCGGAGAAGTGATTCCTTTCTCTGTTGATATTTGGTAATGGTAATAATTGATTATATCATTTAAATTTTTATTTATTTCAAATATTAACTGTTCAAGATTTTTATAAATACCTTCTTCAAGTATTTTCGAATATGTTGGCGCACCTTCTTCCATAAATATTTTTATTATTTCATTATTTGGAATATTAAACCATGTTTTAGTTAAAAGTATCTCAGATAAACCAACTTCCCATTCACCATTTAATTTTAATGTTGTAGGTAAATAAGTAATATAGTTTCCAATAGTATTTTTTAATGTATTATCTTTTACATTACTTGGCAAAAAAAGATAGAATGATTCATTCATTTTCATAATTGATATAAAAAATTATGTTTTATTTATATTTCTATAATTTTCTTATATTTTCAGCTGGTTCCCAGGAATTGTATTCTTCAGAATAACCTAACCACTTTACAAGGTAGTATTTTTGACCACGAACTGATTTAGATTTTATTATTTTTTCCACTCGGTATTCTTCTGGAATGACTTTTTGAATTTCTTCAGGATAAAACCGTTTTTTAATTTTGTTTTTTTCAAGTCTCAGTTTGTAAAATGGTTTTTTATTTGATTTAGTGATATTTTCTATTGTATAGATTGTATCCTGCCAATTAGGGTAGTAACTTTTTTCAAAAACATTAGCCTTATATGGTATTCGCACTTTATCATCTATTAACAATTTTGAATCAGTATTAAACGATTTAAGTAATTCTCTATATGAATTAAAACCGTAAAGGTTCCTGAAAACTATATTCGAATTTTCGTTATTTATTTCAATAGGTTTAAACTTAGTCGATGAATGCTGACTGTTATTATAGGAATTGACGAAAACATCTAATTTATCAAACCATTTTGTGTTACCTCTTGACGTAAAAAATTTCCACATTTTACTTTTTAATGTTTTATTGAATCTTTCAACAATGGTGCATTTTACATCATTTTTCGATGTGAAATGATTAACTTTATGATCTTCAAGCACTTTTTGAACATTATTATTTAAAAACTCTTTTCCTTTATCTGTATAGAGTTTTTGTGGTATTGATTTTTTAAATATTTTTTTAAACGCATTTGAGAGTGATAAACCACTTTTATCTTTTAATGGAATTGCAAATGCAAATTTAGAAAACACATCGATACACGTAAGAATGTACTTATATCCATTATTATTTTTTGAAAATTTTATCATATCGACTAAATCGGCTTCAAATTGTTCATTTGGATATTCAGCAATCACTTGATTCTTTAAGAAATTTTTTCTTTTTTGTCTGTGTAGTGTATAGGTATTTTGTGATAGAAGAAATTTTTTTACATCTTTCTTAGTAACATAATTAATTTGTTTCTTTGCCTCATCAAATAATTTATCTATTGATGAAAATGATGCTGAATTTGAAGGATCGTAGTATATTCTCTTTAAAATTTCATTCATTATTCTCTGGAATATACCAATTTGATTTTTTCTTTGCTTTTATCTCGTTTATTTCTTCGTTATTTTCATCTGTTAATTTTCTTTTTAAAGGTTTATATCTTTTAGCTACCAATTTAGGTTTTTTCGAAAAATCTTCATGATTAATATCTTCTATATCATTATTTAATTCAAATTTTCTTTTATGTGTTATTTTAGGTTCATTTTTATTTGGTATTTCATCTTGAATTAATGAATCATTTTCTATATTATTATTATTAAAAATATCACCATTTTCTAAAGTTTCATCATATTTATTTTCTTCTGTATTTATTGAAATAAATGGATCAATATTATTATTTTCTTTTTTTTCATTCTGTATTTCGTTATTTAAAAGTTTCGAGCGAAAAGTTTCATTTAAAATAAGTAATGGTGAAATATTAGCTTTTCTTAATAAATCAATAAATTCTATTTCACCATTTAAAATTTTGCCTGGAGACATTGAATGTAATAATAATGAAACTAAATCAGTGTTTTTCAGATAATCACCATTTAACCCTAGAATATTCCCATTTTCATTATATCCTTTAATCATTGCAAGTCTTGAAATAATTTGCAAAATGTTCACTAATTTAATATTACTTTTATTTGAACCATCACCTTGTTGTAAAGAATTTAATTCTATTTTTCTTACGTATTTCATGATATCGAATCAACTATACTAATAATTAATGGAATAAGTGTTGATAGTAATCCTCCACTCTGATGAATAAGATTTTTTTGTTCTGCTTTATTATTTTGTTTATCAAATTTTTTAATAAGTTTTTTATACTTTGAAAGTTCTTTTCTTTTAGCAGGTTTCAATTTTACATTATCTCTTTTAATATTTTCTATAATTTCTTTTATTGATTTGTAAAGTTCTTCTTCGTTACCTATATTTTTCAACACATGTTTTCTTACTTTATCGTTTTTTAATTTTGAAATCAATATTAATTGTTTTAAACAGTTTTTCAGTATTTTACTCATCTTGGCATGTAAATAATAGGAGAAAGTTGACCTTTTATATTCTCCGAAGGAAAAATTCTTGTTCTCATCATATGTGTTCTTGGAGTTGTTTGTTTAAAATCAAGAATTAAATATCCAAATGGTTTAGACGTTGCATCCATATATGCTTCTGATATTTCTTTTGATAACTTTAATTGTCTTCCAAGAACATCAATTTGATTTAAATCTCTTGTGTTTTTCAATAAAACTAAATAATGAGAACTTAAATGAATATTTCTCATTTGTTTTCCTTGGTGAAAAAGATTTTGAGTGATAAATATTATACTAATATTTTTATGATGACTTACCTTAGTGAATAAATTCCCAAATGATGAATCGTCTGATAATTCGTTCATTAAATCATCAACAATTATAATATCAGGTTTTATTGTATTAATCTCATTCTCTGTGGGTAAACCGTTTGTTAAATTGATCAATACTTCTGGAATGTTTACATCATGTAAAGATTGATAGATACCATAAGCCCAGAGAACATTCAACGTTTCTTTTCTCGGTTCAATCAATATTTTATGGTTTGTTAAAAGTTTGTGAACCCAGTGAGTTTTTCCTGAACCGCTAGGACCAGAAATAATCATAGTAAAAGGAGAAATAAATTTAACATTTTTAAGATTAAAATTCATTTTATTAATCAAAATAACCGTATGGTAAAGTAAAATTTCCTAATACACGTCTTTTGTCACTTACAGCTTTATATACTTTTTTGAACTTATTAGTTTGAACAAAATGAAAATATTTGTTTGATTTTATTTGTGTTTGATCAATGTTTTTGTATAAAATTTTGTTCTGAGTGTAATTTTTTACAATATTTATCATTTCTTGTATATTTAAAATGTTTAGATTAGAAGCGTAATTACATATTCCTTTTGTCTTCATTATAACATTTCTTTCCCCGTTTGATTCAATTTCCAATGCATAGTTTTTCGGACCGGCACTACAAAATTTTGTGATTTTAGCATTTACTCCATATCCTTGTTTTATTTCATCTGTCAATTCACCAAGGTAATCTCCTGTTTCAATTTCTATATCATTTTGCTTTTTTATATAAATTATTGAATCTGTATCGAAGTATAAAAGCCTATCTATTCCATTTTTTAAAACCTTTTCCATAAATGAATAAAGATGAAGTCTAGCATAAGCGGTAACAAATGAAGAGATTGCAACATTTGTATTTCCAGGTTTTGAATTATCATCATTTATAAATTTATAACAAAGAATAATATTATCATCATCGATTTGTTCTTCACCTTGTATCTCATAAAGATCATTGTTTATAATATTCCAGTATTGATCGTAATCTTTGCATATTTTAGTTTTACTCATATTTGGTCTTTGAGAAAATTTTCCCCAAAATGAATTCAACATTATTTTTGCGATAAATCTTCGACCAGGATTCTTTTCAATTTTAGAAACATCTAGTGAAACATTCTCATGTTTTTCATACTCATTCAGGTATTTTTCTCTATCTGCTTCATTTAATACCCATATCGGCCATCCACTTGCTTCTTGCTTTTCCTTTAACCATAAATTGATGTATTCTTTAAACATATATTCGGATTTATTTTCATAATGTAAAACCTCAATTATATGAATAATTTTATAACCAAGCAATAATGCTTTTTGTAACTCAACACTTGTCCAAGTACCAATTAATGTTCTATCATAATCGCTATGTTTACATGAATTTTGATTTTTTTCTAATGCACAGATTTTACATAGAGGAAATAAAAGTTTGTTATTTATTCTGATAGGAAGAACTGGTAGAAACAATTTTTTTGGTGGATTTATTATGCATTTTATGAACCCAAAATAAGATTTTAAGGTGTAATCGAAATTACTCTGAATTATTTTTGGATGACCTATTGGATATAACTTATTTTTCAGGACGAATGGATACTCTGAACATACATCTTTATACTCAATTGATTCATTTTCATTCGAATAGTACCAGAATCTTAAATTATTTGTCCTACCACCATAAAAGCTTTCTTTGATTGATGCATTTCCATTTTCTTTTTTCATGATATAATAATTTTTCCGATTGATATAAAAGTTTTTTAAATATGGTTTTAAATTTTTTTTCTCCAAAAAATCACATTCCCATATGTAAATAATGTTAAAACCTAAACTTTTATAACATTCTAATTTTCTTTTTACTTTATCTAATAAGAAATCAACATTGAAAGATTCATTCCTTTTAAAGTTTAAAACAGTAGTTCTATCTGTATAACATTTTGGACATCCGTGAAAAAAACATCCAAAAAATTCATACAAAGTATTATTTTTAATATTATATCCATCTGCAAAATATTTACCAACTCTGAATTCACGCATTATTTCAGCTCTTAATTTAAGTTCATTAAAATCAAGCCAAATATTGCTATGAATTGAAACATTCCCAAATGAATATCCCATAATCGGTGTTTTACCTATAGTATACTCATTTAAATATTTTGATCGAAAAACTTCTAAACCAATAGATGCTAATGTAAAGTTTCTTGTAATAGGATCGATCTGTGTAATTAATTTAAATTGATTTCTGAATTTCAATAATGCAAGCATTAAAATATAAACATCATTTCGACAATATTTATATGCTTCTTCGTATAAATTATACTGTTTATTATTTTCTTTTTCATACCATTTATTAAATTGGATAAGTTTTTGTTTTGACATTGTTTCAACTCCAAAAAACGATTTATCAGGAAATGATCCATTATATGTGATGTCTTCTTTATTATTCAGATAAAATGGAAAGAATCCTTTCAATGTTATATTATCAAAGCCAAATGATTTAGGAAGATTTGCAAGTGGTTGTAAAAAGAAACTTAAACTATCTAAAAATATTATATTATTTATCTTTATACAAAGAATTTTAGAACCATTCATTATCGTTTCAATATTTAAAAAATCTCGTTGAAATATGTCTTTCATAATGAAATGTCCATCATATCCTCTAAAATTATGTGCCAAAATGTAAAGGAAAGTCTTTGATTTCAATAAGACAGGATTGAGAATATTATAAATATAATCACTAAATAATTCGACACAATTAAATGACTTGAAACAATTTTCGAAAATACCACAAATATTACAACAGTAAGAAGAATCATCTAATTTTTTTAATGAACATTCATCGCAAACAGTCATAGATATTAACAAATTCGGTTTATGTACATGAGAATTATCTTCAAAAACTATTGCAGATTCAATATCAAAAGTAACTATCACCTTAAGTTTACTATCTTCTTCAATTAACTTTTGTTGATCAATTGGTTTAATGAAACAATAATGGGGAGTTATTGAATATTTATCATTACATTTTTTACATATATATTCTAGACATTTATGATTATCTTTGATTTTATAATTAAGATCGCATTTAAAACATTTTTTAAAATTTTCACAAACATTTAATTCTTTATGATTGTTGAAACATTGACTACCTTTAAATGATTTATTACAATCTGAACACAAAATTGATAATCCTTTGCAAATGCTGGCTTTCATACATAAGTCACAATGAAACTTACATTTATGTTCATTTTTGTTATTAAAACCAACAAAACATTGCTCGCAAAAATAGGATTTATTCATATATGCTTTAATGGATGAAATGATATTATAATGTTGATTATATAGTTCTAAATATATTTTTTCCTCATTGAAGCTAGACTTGTAATCAATAGTTCTTGAATGACCATTAACTATTATCATTTGAACAGGAGGAACTAAATTTGATAGATACTCAGATACTTTATCGATATTCAGAATATTAAGTTCACTATATAAAGGTAAATTCAAATTTGAAAGTAATTGATTGGCTAGCATAAATTGAGCATTTCTAGTATTTCTTATGATTGATTTTCTTTCTAATGGTGTACATATTTTTAATTGAAGTGCAACAGCAATCGCAATAAAACCACACATTGAGTCATTATTTTTTATTTTTATCAAGGATTTCTTTTTATTTCTATATTCGGATATTGTCATTATTTTCTTAGTACATAATTTACCTTTTCCAATAATTTGTTCTGTAATTCCTACGTCCATCCTTATAACACCATCAAGTAAAAAAGATTTGTCAGATTGAGATACTTTATAAATAGCATTGAGAAAATCTTCTTTTTTCAGAAACTTTTTTTTACGATTAATATAAATAGGTTGGTTTAATTCATCATGAAAAATTTTTATTGATATGACATCCATCTGATTAGCATTTTGAATAACATCATTAACAGCATTGTTGAAAGCATCGTCAATCTCATTTTCAACTTTGAATAAATCTGGAATCGTTGATAAATTGTGTTCTATTTTATATTCCGTTTTAATTATTTTTCTATGAAATCTTTGATGAGTTGTTGATTTAGAAGTAAGTTTAACAAATCGGATGAAAGACATTTTCCTTTTAATCAATTAGAGAAACCTTTTATAGAAAAAATGTTAGTAAAAATTTATAAAAAAATAAAATCAACAATTTAAAAATGAAATCAATCAAATATTTTTTAATTTTGTAAAAACAATATTTTAATTTATATTATGCATTAAAAGTACAATTTTAACATTCAATAATCTTATTTTATTAATAATGATTTTTAAAAATTATTTATTTAAAATACAAATTTTAATTCATTAAAATAATTCTAGTAGCTCTACAATTATAGATACTAAAATATTCTTTCAATTCATTTTCACAAATTAGTTGAACTCTAAATAAATACACAAATGTGCATAAATCTAAAATTTTATCATCAAGGTTAGTTATGTCAGTAGCAAATGTAAATAAATTTAAAGTTTTTCTTCTAGTACCATATTGGAATGTAAAAAAGACTTCAAATTCATTAAATTTATACAAAACTCTAGCATTTATCATAAAATTGTTTCTTCTTTTAAGTTCATCACGAAATCTTGTTGTTTTTAATTTAAGATCATTAAAAGCATTCATCTAGTTTAAAAATAAAATAAAAAACAAATTTGATTCCGAAAATTTTTATTCAATCATTATATTTATCAATTTACATTTGTATATTCTGAAAAACTTATTCATTTTTCTGTAACTTATTACATTTTCTCTGAATAAATAAATAAATATAGAAAGGTCTTTAATTTTACAATCAATGCAAGAGTTAGTAATTATATAAAAAATAGTTCTCATAACTCTATTTTCATTTTTATTAATAGTGAATGTAATTTGGTATGATATTTTACCTTCAATAATATGAAATCTTAAATCATACTCTTCATTAATTAAATATCTAAGAAATTTTCTAACCCTCTTTCGTAACTGAAAATAGTTAGTCATCTGAAAATAAAAAACAAATATTTTTTATAATTTATATTGATTTTTTATTTTGAAATTTTATTCATAATGAATATTTAACAATTTAAAATTTCCTCGAATCTAAAAAATTTAGATTTGTTTAATTTTTTATAATAAGGCTTAATTCGCAATACATTTTTATAAATATTATTATATTCTTGTCTAGAAAAATATTTAAGTGCGTAAAGCAACTCAAATATTCCAATCATTTCTAGATCATCTACAATAATATCAGAATTTGAAACAATGTATTCTATATTGATAACTGTAGCGCCATAAAATTTTAGAGTAGCTTTAAGCTCATAAACATGATTCA
>JASGCW010000100.1 GCA_030053945.1 Limnohabitans sp. | reverse complement strand
CTAGAAAAAGTTATAGAATCGCAATATATCACCCGAAGTCTTGAAAACAGAGCCGATGAATTAACGATTCAAGCTAAAGAATTAAGCAAGCAAAATGTAATTGCTAGTAAATTATCAAATTTATCCTTGCAACTTTACAGCATAATGCTAAAAACAGGTTATGCCAAGAGTGATGTCGAAATGGATAAGATTACCGCCTATTTCAATAAAAACTTACCTAATTACACTTATGAAGAATTGGGTTTTAGGGAGAAATTATGGTTGTATAAAGCACATTTATGGCATAGTTTCTTAATTCAGGATTTTTTGGCGTGTTATAAATATTCTAATAAATGGATGGAATTGTTTTACAACAATGAGAATCAAATTGTAATTAATCCCGTTTGGTATATAAAAGGTGCTAATTATTTATTAGAATGTTTATACTTAATAAAACACAAGACCGCTTTTAAAAATTCATTACATCAGTTTGAAATAACCATTGCGCAAGAAAATTTCCCGGACAATGATAATATTAACACCTTATCGTTCTTATGCCTATACAACAGTAAACTGAATTTACATTTTCTTGAGGGTACATTCAAGGAAGGATTGTATTTAGTAGAAGATGTGTTGAAAAAAATAAAAAAGCATCAAAATCAATTGGATGAACATCATATAATGGTTTTTTATTACAAGATAGCTTGTTTGTATTTTGGCTCGGGAGATAACAGAAAATGTATTGAATATTTGAAGAAAATAATTGAAAACAAATCTTTGAGTATGCGAGAAGACTTGATGTGTTTTGCCCGAATTCTTAATTTGGTTGCACACTATGAAGCTTGCCTAGATTACCAACTAGAAGTGCAACTGAAAGCGACGTATAAGTTTTTGATAAAGATGAATGATTTACACAAAGTTCAGATAGAATTTATCAAATTCTTGAAAAATTTAGGTTCGGTATATCCGCATCAGTTGAAAAAAGAATTCAAAAAATTACACGCCAATTTAAAACAGCTCGAAAACCATACCTATGAGAAAAGAGCTTTCTTGTATTTAGATATTATTTCGTGGCTAGAGAGCAAAATAGAAGACAAACCCGTGGCACAAATCATACAGGAAAAATCGAAGAAGTTGGTGAGGTAGTTAGGGTTTGACGATAAAGGACAGAAAGGTTTATTCTAAATTCTGAATTCTGAATTCTAAATTTTTTGTAACACAGAGTTGCACAGAGTAAGGCACGAAGTTTCACAAAAGTTTTACGCTATGTTCGCAAAGCTATGCCGTACAGTGGTTGCTTCGAGGAACGAGAAGTCTTATAATCATTAGATTATTACTAAGCGGCTCGTCACTGCGAGGAACGAAGCAGTCTAAATACTTTTGCAAAAATTTTTGTGAATTACAAGTTTATTTATTAGTTACTAAAGGATTTATACTAATTCTCAAATTATTGTACAAGCTTTTACACTTCTAATTTACTCAGCCATATCAATCAACCCAAGTTCCCTTGCAATATCCATAGTAATTTTACTCATTGGTCTTTTATGAATATCAATTTCTTGAGTGTAATTGCCAATAATGATTCTTTTAAAAAGCTCAGGATTAAGGTTTAATTTTTGAAAACCAATTTTTAAAGATTTGATATAGCTTTCATTATAAATTTGGCTTTTTATTAATAATTCTTCTACTAAATCATTTTGAGTTTTATAAATTCCTTCAATATGAAAAACATTATTGAATTTTTCAAACTCATTTGATTCATAATTAGGTTCCTCAAATTCAACTTCAATCGTATTTTTATCTCTGGTAACTAAATATTTTGCTTTTGAATTCGAAGCTAATTTAAATTTGTAATCTGATTTTTTGGTTTTAGAAATATCATTTGTGTATAACTCAAAATTTATTTTTTTTGCGCTTTTACTTCCATTACAAGAAGCGCAAGCTGGATAAAGATTACAAAGTGTAATACTTAAAAACGGATAATCACTTTTAGAGTAAAAATGATCAACTTCAAATTTAGCGTGTCTTTTATTGGCTACTATTGTCAACTGAGAATTACAATACACACAAGCTTTAATTCCAATATCATTAAAATAATTTGGATAAAAATTACTCCTCAAACCCTTATAGTCTAAACAAGCAATAATCTTATCTCTAATACCAGTTTTAGCAGAATATTCTTTTCCGTTTTTATCCTTTTTAATTTCAGTAGGAACATTTTTAAAATCAGATTTATTTATTTCTCCCTTAATTCTTTTTAAATCCCACAGAAGTATATTATCATTTTCATTTTCAAATTTATCTATAACAAAATCTAAGTATTCTTGATCTTTGGTTGTTTGACTTTCCTTTTTAAGCTCATTAAGTTTGTTTAAAGCATTTTTCCTTTGAGTCTCTATTTTTGATTGATGCATATTTTGAATATTTCTTACTTTATCAAGAGGTATTGCTATCATAATTTTAATACAATTTATAAGTTTTGAAGTCTTTTTATTTGCTCATCAATAAAAGACTTCTTTTCATCTGGAAAAGCTTCTGTATATAACTCTATTAAACTAAATGACAAAATAGGTTCGCCAATAATATCAATTACATTTTTACAATAGTTTTTATCATATTTATCTAAAAACGGAACCTTTTTAGTTTTCTTAATCAGCGCATTTTTTTGTTTATTTAAATTTTTCCTGTCAATTTCTAAATCCTTTTTTTCATTTTCATTACTACTCTTAGCAATCGAATTCTCAATTGTGTATATTTCTTTTTTGAGGCTATCTATTTTATTTTTCATTTTCTTATTAGTCAAAAAATCGATTACTTTATTTATTTCATTTTTAGCAAACTCCCCCATAAATCCATCCTGTAAAAAGAAATCATTTGCTAAAATATCGTGAATATTAGCTCCAAATGTTAAGTTTTGATAAGTAATATCGCTTACTTCTGTTTTACTATATTTATCCCTTCTTAAGAAAATAATATTCTCTTTGGGCAAATCAGAAACTATAAAAGGGGAATGCGTAGTTAAAATAAGCTGCACTCTATTTTTAGGAAAAAACTTCTCAAAAAAATCAAGCAAAAAATTTAAATACTTTTTTTGCCACTGCGGATGAAAACCTATTTCTCCTTCATCAATTATAAACAATATATCTCTATTTTCTTTTATTTTATACTCTTTAATTCTTGAAAAAAAAGAAAGAAAATTACGTTCTCCAGTACTTAGACCATTATAATTAAATCCAAAAACATTTAGAATTAGATGTCTTTCATCAGTAATTTTAATATAATTAAGAGGGGGATTTAAGAAATTACTTGCAATTCCATTAATATGCTCATTCGGTATTTTAAAGCCAAAAATTTCATCACAAATTATTTCACCAGATTTGAACTTTTTAATAAAATATTCTTTTATTTCCTTAACCTGTTTAATAATTGACTCGGCGTTTTCAGAAAAAAAAATATTCTTTTCTATATAACTATATAAAGCATCAAATCTATCCTGTTCAGGATTATAATTTTCTTTTAAATTGTCAATTAATTTTACAATAGGAAATTCATCTTCCTTAGAAAAATTAAAATTATGTTTTAATTCATAGCTTAAAAAACAATACGTAATATCTCTTGATAAGTGCTTAAAAAAATTCCCTTCTTTATCTTTGGAATCAGTATATAATGTTTCAAATTTTAAAACCTTTTCAATAGTTTGGTTGAAGGATTGAGAATTTGGCGAAATTATTTTATCGACACTATTCCAGAATCGTTTACCAAATTCAGTAAAATTTACATTTATTGATTCAATATAAAATTCTATTTTAAAATTAAAATATTTCACAATATTCAAAAAATCTAGCATTCTTAACGATTCTTGATATTTATGTGCTAACAATTCACTTTCACCAGCAACCATATATCTATCATTACTTTTTTGAGATTCATAGTCACTTACAATCATAGATTCTGTAGCTATATTTATAAAATTAGGTTCTCTATTATCATATTTAGCATAATCATTTTCTATACCGTCAACATTATGGATGTTATCCATATTAATAAAAGAAGCGTATTTAATAATATAATTATCTTTAAAATACGTTTCCATTAAATTGCTTCTACGAATATCAAAAGCTTTTTCTCTTGGTAATTTCCGTCCAAACACTTCAATAGAAAAATTAGAAATATCTTCTGGATAGATAAAATCAATTGTTTTGCCAAATAGTTCTTTTGGCACCTCTACAAAATTAAGTCTATCACGGATAATGATTTTGTCAGATGTAACTAAAAACCCTTTAAATTTATTTCTCCTACTTAAAAAGAAATCTAATATTGCTTCCAGTAAATTTGTTTTTCCACTACCATTTTCACCAATTACAGCTTTTACATCAATAATATTACTTGGAAATAAGGAAAAATATTTTTCGTTCTCTAAATGCGTTAAAGTAACATTTAAAGTATCATCATCTTCTTGGCTTTTAACGATTGTCTCAAAAGTAACTTTGCTTGATAAGTTAAATCCTTGATGTTCTATATTCTTATATTTTCTTACCCACAAGTATAGAAGTTCCATAGATTAGTTTTTTAGTTGTTTATATTTTGAGTTATTTGATTCTGTGCATTTGTTTTAATTTTAAACACAAATGCCAAGGCTAAAAATAGTTATAGTATCAGTACACCTTACATCCAAATATAAACCATTCAAAACAAAAAGCCCAAAAAGCAAACAAAACGTTTTACTTCTTGGGCTTTTTATCCACTAACTTTCAAAAACTAATTATAAAAAAACATTTCTTCTTTTTCGTTGAGGTAACGGTATGGAAAATTATTATGGGTCATTTTTGATTTGATACTTTCAATATCTGCCGCATTTTTTAGTTCTAAGCCTACTACAACAGGACCAGTTTCTCGATTATTCTTTTTGGTAAACTGAAAATAGGTGATGTCATCATCTGGGCCTAAAATTTCATTTACGAATTCTTTCAAGGCCCCTGGGCGTTGTGGAAACTGTATCATAAAATAATGCTTTAATCCTTCATACAACAAGGAGCGTTCTTTGATTTCTTCCGTACGTTCTATGTCGTTATTGCTTCCGCTTATGACACAAACTACATTTTTACCTTCAATTTTGTCTTTGTAAAAATCAAGTGCCGCAATAGATAAAGCTCCTGCGGGTTCTACCACAATCGCTTCTTCATTATACAGTCTTAAGATAGCGGTACACACCTTACCTTCAGGAACTAAGATAATATCATCTAATGTTTTAGCACATATATCAAAATTCAAATTTCCTACTTGTTTTACAGCCGCTCCATCTACAAACTTATCAATAGTATCCAAAGGTGTATTCGCTCCATTTTCGATAGAGGTTTTCATTGAAGGTGCGCCTAGAGGCTCTACTCCTATTATTTTTGTGTTTGGACTTAATTTTTTAAATACGGTCGATACTCCAGCTGCTAATCCGCCACCGCCTATGGGCAAAAAAAGATAATCGATGCTTGCTGTAGTAGCCTCTAAGATTTCTAACCCTATCGTTCCTTGACCTGCTATCACTTTCTCATCATCAAAAGGATGGATAAATGTCATTTTGTGCAAAGTAGCATACGTTCTTGCTTTTGCATAAGCATCATCAAAAGTATCGCCTTCCAAAACAATTTGCACAAATTCTTTCCCAAAAGACTGGACTTGCTTAATTTTTTGCTTTGGGGTGGTTAAAGGCATATAAATAACCCCTTTAATCTTTAGCAAATTACAAGAATAGGCTACGCCTTGCGCGTGATTTCCTGCACTCGCACAAATTATTCCGTTGTTTTTATCTTCGGGGGTCAAAAAACTAATTTTATTATAAGCCCCTCTAATTTTGTAAGACCTCACGATTTGCAAATCTTCTCTTTTAAGAAAGACATTTGCCTTAAATTCATCCGATAAATTTATATTTTTCATTAAAGGTGTTGGGTTGACAACACCTTTTAATTGTTCTTTTGCTACGAGTACTTTATCAAACAAGTTCATATTTTTCATCTGCTTCAACTTTAGTTTTATCATTTACTACTTTTTTCATAGCAGTCATCGCATTGCGCAATGCTGCTCCGTGTTGTTCAATAGAATGATTTCTAATTGCAGCATTAATTTTTACCAGTTCAAAATTATCTACATTGTTATTTGCTGTATCGTTATAGTTTTTCCCGATTAGATTGGTATCTACTTTAGTCATAAATTCTGCTAATAGCGGTTTACAAGCTTGGTCAAATAAATAACAACCGTATTCAGCAGTATCAGAAATCACTCGGTTCATTTCATATAATTTTTTACGAGCAATGGTATTCGCAATAAGTGGAGCTTCGTGTAAAGATTCATAATAGGCTGATTCTTCTTTTATTCCTGCCGAAAGCATTGTTTCATATGCCAGCTCTACTCCCGATTTCACAAAGGCTACCATTAGTGTTGCGTTATCAAAATATTCTTGTTCAGGTATTTCTATCGCAGTTGCTTCGGTTCTTTCAAAATCGGTTTGACCAGTTGCTTCTCTCCATTGCAAAAGGTTTTTATCTCCTTGTGCCCAATCTTCCATCATTGTGGTAGAAAACTGCCCTGAAAGAATATCATCCATATGTTTTTGGAATAAAGGCGTCATCAATACCTTTAATTCGTCTGCCAATTTAAAAGCTTCTATTTTAGCCGCATTAGACAATCTGTCCATCATATTTGTAATACCTCCTATTTTCAACGCTTCGGTGATGGTCTCCCAACCATATTGTACTAATCTTGAAGCATAAGTTGGCTCGATTCCTTTTTCGACCATTTTATTGAAAGAAAGTATAGAACCTGTTTGTAACAAACCACACAAAATAGTTTGTTCTCCCATTAAATCTGATTTTACCTCAGCTACAAAAGAAGAAAGTAACACCCCAGCACGATGTCCGCCTGTACCAACACAATAGGCTTTTGCTAATTCTAATCCGTTTTCATTAGGGTCGTTATCAGAATGCACCGCAATTAATGTCGGCACGCCAAAACCTCTCAAATATTCTGCTCTAACTTCGGAAGCAGGTGCTTTAGGAGCTACCATAATTACCGTAATATCTTTGCGAACTTTCAACCCTTCTTCAACGATATTAAAACCGTGAGAATATAGTAAACAAGCTCCTTGTTTCATTAGTGGTACAACAGTATTTACCACATTAGTATGTTGTTTATCTGGTGTTAGATTTGAAACTAAATCGGCTGTAGGTACTAATTCTTCAAACGTTCCTACTTCAAAACCATTAGAAGTGGCTTTTAAATACGATTCTCTTTTGTTTTCAATAGCTTCTTTTCGTAACGCGTATGCCACAGTAAGCCCACTATCTCTTAAATTTTGCCCTTGAGCTAATCCTTGCGCTCCACATCCTAGAATTACGATTTTTTTTCCTAGTAATTCAGAAACTCCGTTAGCGAATTCTTCTTTAGCCATAAATTGGCATTTTGCTAATTCTTGTACTTTTAATCGGTGTGGTAGGGTGTTGAAATAATTTTCCATTTTTATTTTTAAATTGTTATTGATTTACATTACAAAAGTTGATTTTTCAAAAGAAGAATAATCGAGGTCTAGAGGTCTAGCAACAGGATTATTTTTCTCAAATTCGATGAGTTTTTTATGTAAGCCCTCATCAGACTTTATGATAGCAATTCGAGAACTTCTGACAAATTCGATGAGTTGGTATTCTGATAATTTTTTTAATAAATTTTCTATCTCTTCATCTTGTCCTGTAGTTTCAAAAACTGTGTAATCTTCACGAATCACTACGGCTCTAGCGCCATATTCTCGCAACAAGCGTTCTACTTTGACTTCTTTCATTGTCACTGAAGTAGGTACTTTATACAAGGCTATCTGTTGCCAAATAATTTCATCATTAGTGTTATAATACACTTTGAATACTTCAACTATTTTCTCTAATTGACGGGCAATATTCTTTACTTTTTCTTCTGTTTCATTCAGAACAATTGTAAATCGATGCACGTTAGGTATTTCGCTAGGAGAACTATTAAAGCTTGATAAATTTATTTTCCTCCTCGAAAACATAATGGCAATTTTAGATACCAAACCAACGCTGTTTTCGCTATATATCGTAAGGGTGAATTCCTTTTTCATTTTTAAATTATTTTAAAATTTCATCTTTTGAAAGCACAATTTCAGATACCCCTTTCCCTTGAGGAACCATAGGAAATACATTATCTTCTTTTGCTACTTTCACTTCCAATAAATAAGCTTTTTCACTAGTTAAAAAAGTTTGCAAAGCTTGCTTTAACTCGTTTCTGGAAACCACTTTTTGACCATCAATGCCGTAACCTTTAGCCACCTGAACGAAATCGGGACTTTGAATATCTGTGAAAGAATATCTTTTTTGATGGAAAAGCTCTTGCCACTGACGTACCATTCCTAAAAAACTATTATTCAAAATCAAGATTTTAACCGCTGGTTGGTATTGCATAATGGTTCCTAACTCCTGAATATTCATTTGGGCGCCACCATCTCCCATAACCGCAATTACTTGGCGGTTAGGCGCACCAAATTTGGCTCCAATGGCTGCTGGTAAAGCAAATCCCATAGTCCCTAAACCTCCGCTGGTAATATTACTTCGAGAAATATTCTGTTTAGAATATCGGCAAGCTACCATTTGATGTTGTCCTACATCGGTAACAATTATTGCATCACCATTTGTAATTTCATTGATAGCCTGAATTACTTCCCCCATTGTTAATTCACCATCTTGAGGGAATAATTCTGATTGTATGAGTGTTTCTTGCTCTTGTTTCTCTTTGCTTTTAAATTCTTCCAACCATTCTTTATGGCTATTTGGTTCTAATAAATTAGTCAACAATGGTAGCGTCTCCTTACAATCTCCCCAAACAGGAACGGTAGTTTTTACATTTTTATCTATTTCTGCGGGGTCAATATCCAAATGGATGATTTTTGCTTGCTTCGCATACATATCTAATCGACCAGTAACCCTATCATCAAAACGCATTCCTACAGCTATCAACACATCACATTGATTCGTTAGAACATTAGGCGCATAATTTCCGTGCATTCCCACCATACCCACTCCCAGCGGGTGATTTGTAGGAATCGCACTCATACCCATAATCGTCCAAGCCGCAGGCAATCCTGCTTTTTCGATAAACGCTAAAAACTCTTTTTCGGCATTTGCCAACAAAACCCCTTGACCAAAAACAACCATCGGTTTTTTAGCTTCATTTATTAGCTGTGCGGCTTGTTGGATATACTCAGGTCTGACTACAGGTTTCACCCTAAAGCTTCGGATAAACTCACAAGACTTATATCCTTTGTATTCAAAAAGTTGCATTTGAGCATTTTTTGTAATATCAATAACTACAGGACCAGGTCTTCCACTCTTAGCGATATAAAAAGCTTTAGCTAAAACTTCTGGGATTTCATTAGCATCCGTCACCTGAAAATTCCATTTTGTGATAGGAGATGTAATATTTATAATATCCGTTTCTTGAAACGCATCGGTTCCTAATAAATGGGCAAAAACTTGTCCTGTAATACAAACCAAAGGTGTAGAATCTATCATTGCATCTGCTAGACCAGTGACAAGATTTGTTGCTCCTGGTCCGCTTGTAGCAAATACCACTCCTGTTTCCCCTGTCACTCTTGCCAGTCCCTGTGCAGCGTGAATAGCTCCCTGTTCGTGTCTTACTAAAATATGTTGTAGCACCTCACTATAATCAAATAGCGCATCATAAATAGGCATTATAGCACCACCAGGATAACCAAAAACGGTGGTAACACCTTCTGTTATCAAGGCATCTAAAACGGCTTGACTTCCCGAAACACTTTTCGTTTCTATGCTTTTTATTTTATTTTCTTTAGCTTCTAAAGTTTCCATTGTGTGTGTTTTTAGTTATTTATCGGTTATACAACCTTCTGAAGCATCCGTTACTAATTTTGCATATTTATACAAAACACCATTAGTTACCTTTAAAGGTGGTTGCTTCCATTGCGATTTCCTTTTTGCTAATTCTTCTGCCGTAACTTCTAAATGAATACTATTGTTCTTCACATCAATTGCAATGAAATCACCATTTTCAACTAATGCAATAGTACCGCCATCATAAGCTTCGGGTGTAATATGACCTACCACAAAACCGTGTGTACCTCCACTAAAACGTCCATCTGTTATCAGTGCAACACTTTTACCTAAACCAGCCCCTATAATAGCCGAAGTCGGTTTGAGCATTTCAGGCATTCCTGGCCCTCCTTTTGGTCCTACATACCGAATGACTACAACATCACCTGCTTGAATCATTTTATTTTCAATCCCTGCTATAAGTTCTTTTTCACCGTCAAAAACCTTTGCAGGTCCTGAAAATTGTTCCCCTTCTTTACCCGTAATTTTTGCTACTGAACCTTTTAGAGCTAAATTTCCATATAGAATTTGCAAATGCCCATTTGACTTAATAGGTGCCTCTAATGGTTTAATTATATTTTGGTCTTCAAAACTTAGGTCGATTATATTGGCAACATTTTCGGCCAATGTTTTCCCTGTTACTGTTAAACAATCGCCGTGTAACATTCCTTTTTGAAGTAAATACTTTAACACCATAGGCACTCCCCCTTTGTCGTGTAAATTCTGCATTAAATAATTGCCTCCCGGCTTAAAATCAGCAA
This sequence comes from Limnohabitans sp., assembly GCA_030053945.1. Lineage (GTDB taxonomy): Bacteria > Bacteroidota > Bacteroidia > Flavobacteriales > Flavobacteriaceae > Flavobacterium. The sequence goes on along the minus strand of JASGCW010000100.1, from coordinate 2,268 downwards.
TTAAAGGTGTCTTATCACTTATTCGTTGAAAATCATCTTGTGTGATTTTTACGCCAACACTATTCGCCATTGCTATAATATGCAACACAGCATTGGTACTTCCTCCCAATGCTATCAATGTAGTAATGGCATTTTCAAAAGCTTTCAAAGTCATTATATCTTTAGGACATATATTTTTCTCTAATAGGATTTTTATGTACTTCGATGCTTCATTACATTCTTTTACCTTATCTGTACTTATCGCAGGGTTTGAACTCGAATAAGGCAAACTCATTCCTAACGCCTCGATAGCAATTGCCATAGTATTTGCCGTGTACATTCCTCCACAAGCTCCTGCGCCTGGGCAAGCATTCTTGATTATTCCCTTAAATTCTTCTTCTGAGATTTTACCTGCTATTTTTTCGCCTAATGCTTCAAATGCCGAAACGATATTCAAGTCTTTTCCTTGGTATTTTCCTGGTGCAATAGTTCCACCATATACCATAATTGAAGGTCTGTTGAGACGCCCCATTGCAATGATTGCACCTGGCATATTTTTATCACAGCCGGGAACGGCAATCAAACCGTCATAATAATGCCCTGCCACAACGCTTTCTATACTATCAGCTATTATTTCTCTACTTACTAATGAATAGCGCATCCCGTCGGTTCCATTTGTAATCCCATCGCTAATTCCGATAGTATTAAAAATCAAACCAACCATCTCTTTTTCATTTACCGCTGCTTTGATATATTGAGCCAAATGATTAAGATGCATATTACACGTATTACCATCATACCCCATTGAAGCTACACCTACAAATGGTTGGTTTAATTGCTCATCTGTTAAACCAATTCCGTATAACATAGCTTGAGCTGCTGGCTGTGTTACATCTTGGGTGATTGTTTTACTATACCTATTAAGTTCCATACTATTATTGCAATTGTGATGCTAGTTGTTCTTTTTTATCCAAAACCAAATTTTTGTATGCCTCTTGGATTTTTCTTCCTAATGAATTTTCCCATTGTGTTGGAAAATCTTTCTTGTTAATTGATTTGATACCAATTACCTCAGCGGCAGTTCCACAGAAGAAGGCGCTATCGGCATTTTCTAATTTTTCAGGTAAAAACAATCCTTGTTCAACTTCTATACCTAGCTTTTCACATAATTCTAAAACTGTAGCTCTAGTAATTCCTGGAAGTATATTTCCTAATTGAGGAGTATATAATTTTCCATCTTTCTCAAAAAATAAATTGGCTCCAGGTCCTTCCGCTAAAAAGCCATCCGTATCTAACAATAATGCTTCGTCAAAACCTTTGGATTTTGCTTCTGTGGTGGCTAATATAGAATTTACATAATGTCCGCAGGCTTTGGCTTCAATTCTAATAGATTTTGGATGTGGACGGCAGTAGGATGAAATCATTACATCAATTTGTTTGTCTCCTAAATATGCCCCCCATTCCCAAGCACAAATCATAATAGATACTTGATTAGGTTTATTAAGCGACATATTAGGCGAACAGAATACTAATGGTCTGATATATGCATCTGTAAAATTATTTTTCTCTAATAATTCATAAGTTACTTTGGTTAATTCTTCTACGTCAAAATCGAATGGGATACCTATTAATTCACTCGATTTTTTCAAACGTTCGTAGTGTTCCTTTGATTTGAAAATTTTAGTTCCATTTTCTGTAGGATAAGCTCTTATCCCTTCAAAAACGCCATAACCATAATGCAAGGTTTGTCCATATAAATCGGTTACTACTTCGTTAGCTTTTAAAAAGCTTCCGTTTAGATATAAAATGTGATTTTCGTTATAATAATTAGTATTTGTCGGTGTTAGTGTAAAATGTTTTGTTTCCATAATTTTTTAAATAATTCATTGTAAATAATGCCTCATTTGCTTGATGAGTATTGCTTTTTTTTAATAAATAAACTTTAATTTTGCTCCGAAACTACAACACTATCAATACGTTGAATTTTTAGTTTTTCTCTTTTTTACACTGTCAAAAAAATCAACACAGCATATAAAACACTGAAAAACAGAGATATAAAAACCTCAACAATCCTACAGTTAAGTATAGAATTATTTAAAATTTAACTTAAAATATTATCGAAATCTTATAAAAATGTAGTTTAAAACCAATTTTAAACAGTTATCACTACGCAACGGAAATCGTAATAATTTTAATCGAAAATGTTATAGGAAAATTTGATTAGTAATATGGAGTAGAAACTAATCTTAAAATTAGCAGACACTAATTCGAATGAAGTAAATAATGACA
>JASGCW010000002.1 GCA_030053945.1 Limnohabitans sp. | reverse complement strand
AAATTGGATTTTTTTATGTTTTTCATTAAAATCAGCTTACTTATGAATCTGCCTAAATGAGTTCATTTTTAAAAAATCAAAAGGGACGATTATTTTGACAGTAACTCAAGAATTTTTCCAAGTTAATTTGCTTTCTCAATTTCTTTGAAAAGTGATTTAACATCCTTATCTTTCACATTAAATGACATCGAAGTACCTTCATTGTAAACAATTTCTCCTGTATTTGCATTGAACACTGAAACATATTTAAAAGAAGAATTTTTAACATAAACGAAGACATATTTAATGTCCTTTGAATTTAAAACTGACTTTTCAAATTCATCTTTAGAGAGTACTTTATATGGAAATGTGTATTTTTCAAATAATTCATTTGGCTTATTTTTATCTATTGATTCCTTAGCCGAAAAGGCACCAAAATCTGTATCAACTAAATATTCAGGAATATACAACGTTTCTGTTTTTAACTTTGATAACTCATGCTTGTTTGCAATACTTTTATGAGCTACACAGCTTTCTTTTTTATCAAATAAATTTTGCATTGCTTTTATATAAATTTTAAGTAACGCTGGGGTCCAGTTTTTTACATGACCTCCTGTATCATCAACATTGCTTTCTATAACAGATGAAGGGTCTGCTAATGCCACTGGGTCACCAAACATCTGAATTTGAGCTAAAGCTGTTTTCTTTTTAACTTTATTTACTGCATAAGCCCTATTATTTTCAATAAGTCCATTTAAAGCATTAATCTCTTCAATTGACGAATTAAACAAAGTCAAATAAACATAGGTGACTTCATTTAATTTTTTATTTCGATTATAGCTTGCTCTATTACTATAAATTTCAGTTTTTTCTGCATTTAATAAAAGAAAGGTAGTGTTGTTTTTTAGTTTATCTGTCAATTTCTCACCTCTTTTAATAAACTTAAGAGTTGAAAATGTCCAGTTCTTTTGAAGAACTTCCTTGTAAGGCTTTGCGCTCTGTGAATCAGGATCATTCATAATCACATAAGTTATTCCTCCTCTTGCTTTATCTATTTCTTCAGGACTATTAACAAACATTTGAGAAAATCCACTAGTTGTAAAAAAGAATAACAATAAAGAATTTAAAAAAAATCTCATAAATATTTAATTAAAATTATCCTGCAATAGTATTAATTAAGACTTTAAAAATGAACACTAACTTATTGAATGGTAGTTATTAATGAGCAAAACATCATTCTGACTTATTGAAAGTTTTAAATCTTAACGTTCAAATAAAGAAAAAAACGAAAGTCCATTAAAAAATGAGCTTTCGTTTTTATAAAATGACTTTTATTACTTTAAGTAATTTATACCATTTTCATCAACCAATTACGCATTGAAACTTCGTTGCTAATAATTCCTCTTAATTCAGAAATTGCAACACGGTCTTGAGCCATTGAATCTCGGTGACGAATGGTAACTGTTTTATCTTCTAATGTTTGATGATCTACTGTAATACAGAAAGGTGTTCCTAGAGCATCTTGACGGCGGTAACGACGCCCTACAGCATCTTTTTCATCATATGCCACATTGAAATCCCATTTCAAATCTTCAATAATTTCTTTAGCTAATTCTGGCAAACCATCACGTTTGATTAGTGGTAAAACCGCCGCTTTTGTTGGCGCTAATACCGAAGGCAAACGTAAAACAGTTCTTACTGACCCATCTTCTAACGTTTCTTCTTCTAGCGATTTAGAGAAAACTGCTAAGAACATTCTATCTAAACCTACAGAAGTTTCTACAACGTAAGGAACATAACTAGCATTTTCATCATTATCAAAATATTGTAATTTCTTACCTGAATACTGCTCATGCGCTTTCAAATCAAAATCAGTACGAGAATGAATTCCTTCTAATTCTTTAAAACCGAATGGGAAATTAAATTCAATATCCGCTGCTGCATTAGCATAATGCGCTAACTTTTCGTGGTCGTGAAAACGGTAATTTTCGGCACCAAGACCTAATGATTTATGCCATTTAAGACGAGTATCTTTCCAATATTCGTACCATTTCATTTCTTCTCCTGGCTTCACAAAAAATTGCATTTCCATTTGTTCAAACTCACGCATACGGAATATAAACTGACGCGCTACTATCTCATTACGGAAAGCTTTACCTGTTTGCGCAATACCAAAAGGTACTTTCATACGTCCTGTTTTTTGAACATTCAAGAAGTTTACAAAAATACCTTGTGCTGTTTCTGGACGCAAATACAAATCCATTGCAGTATCAGCAGATGCTCCTAATTTAGTACCAAACATCAAATTAAACTGACGTACTTCTGTCCAGTTTTTTGAACCTGATTCAGGACAAGCAATTTCAAGTTCCTCAATCAATGCTTTTACATCTGCTAGGTCTCCACTATCCAAACCTCTTGCCATTCTTTGTAAAATAGCACTTTTCTGGTCTAAATAACCTTTAACTCTTTCATTAGTTGTAACAAATTGAGCTTCGTCAAATGCTTCGCCAAAGCGAGCTTTAGCTTTTTCAATTTCTTTTTGTGCTTTCTGATTCAATTTTTCGGCATAATCCTCAATTAAAACATCAGCACGATATCTTTTTTTAGAATCTTTATTATCAATTAGTGGATCATTGAAAGCGTCAACGTGTCCTGAAGCTTTCCAAGTAGTAGGATGCATAAAAATTGCAGCATCTATTCCTACAATATTTTCATGCATTTGCACCATCGATTTCCACCAATAGTCTCTTATATTTTTCTTTAATTCTACTCCGTTTTGAGCATAATCATATACCGCGCTCAAACCATCATAAATTTCGCTAGACGGAAAAATAAATCCGTACTCCTTTGCATGCGAAATAACATTTTTAAATAAATCGTCTTGTTTTGCCATAGTGCTGCAAAAATAAAAAAAACGGACTTAAAATCCGTCTTTAAATTACATTATAATTAAGATGAAAATTATTTTAGAGAAAAAACCGTATTGCCTATAAGTGTTATTCCAGAATAAATATTTATTTCGTAGTCCCCTTTTAGAATATCTTCTTTATTAGGTTCAACAAACACACAAACATCCATTTCTTCATTGTCATAAAAAACATTTGTCTTAGCACTATAATGAAGTAATCTATTTTGTGTTTCTAAAGTTTCTCCGTTTTTAGACACAACTTTGTTATTAGGATTTACTATTTGAATAAAAATATCTTTACCTCCTTTTATAGCTGCTCTATTTTCTAATAATGTAAAACAAACTTTTATTTGTTCCATAGAACTAAATTTCTTTGTTTCTATAATATTATTTGAAACAATTTTAATTCCGTTTGCAGTTACATTAACAGCAGTTAAATTTTTAGAAATGGAAGCTATAGCTTCATTTGTAGAATTTAATCTTGTTAGCTCTTTATTTTTTTCAAAAAGTGAAGAAACTTGGTCATTTAATTCTTTATTTTCTGTTTCTACATTATGTAAAACTCTTTTTAAAGAATCGTAACTTTTTTCAGAAACCAATTTAGTATAAATAATTTTAGGCGCTTTTTTGGTAGAAAAATTCTCCTTTAGCAAACTATTAAACTCTACTTTAGTATCAATTTCTTTTAATAAATATTTATTTTTTGAAACTTGCTCATCATAACGCTCAAAAATTTCTTTCAAATCATTAGCGTAAGTTTTTTTATCAATTACTATAGTTTCATTCAACTTATTTATTTTTTCCTTACTTTCATAATATTTTAAACCATACACTAATGCAATAGACGCAAAAGCCACGGCCGAAAACTTTATAAACGGTATGCCAACATTTGAACTCATTTCTTGGGTCTTTAGAAATTTCGCTAAAACTAAATTTTTCCCTTAAATTAATAAAAAAAAATCGATAAAATGCTTAAAAAACTGTTAAATTTGTTTTTTCCTGAAATTTGTTTGGGCTGTTCAAGTCTACTGCTTGAACAAGAAAATTCTATATGTATTAAATGCAGACATAACATTCCTTATACAAATCATCATCTAAATTTGGAAAATGAAGCATTTAAAAAATTTAACGGAAGACTACCTTTAGAATTTGCTTATTCACTCATCTATTATCACAAAAAAGGAATTGTCCAGCAGTTAATACATAATTTAAAATACAATAATCATCAAAAAATTGGAACAATTTTAGGCGAATGGTTTAGCGATTCGTTAAAAGATATTGATAAAATTAAAACAGTAGATTATATCATTCCTGTCCCACTTCACAAAAAAAGACTTAAAGAAAGAGGTTACAACCAAGTAAATACTTTTTGCAATACTCTTTCAAAAAATATCAATAAACCTGTTTTAAATGAATTACTTCACAGAAATGAATACACTATAACTCAATCAAAGAAAAAATTAACGGAAAGAAACCTTGTTTCTAAAAACACTTTTGAATGTAATTTTTCAGAAGCACATACAGGCAAACATTTCTTACTAATAGACGATGTTTTAACAACAGGTGCAACACTTGAAGCTTGTGGAAAAGCAATTTTAGAAATTCCGGGAGCTAAAATCAGTATTATAACTATTGCTTATTCGCAATCCTAAATAAAAGTTTTAAAAACCTTAAATATGTTGTTATTTTGCCAAAGATAAATTTGTGATATGAAAAACAGAAACTTCTTATTTTCACTTCTAACCTTAATCGGTTTATTTAGCTGTGCTAAGAGAGGAACTATAACTGGTGGCGATAAAGATATTACCCCTCCAAAAATAATTGGAAGTAATCCTAAAAATTTATCTACAAATTTTGACAAAAATACCATCAAAATAAATTTTGATGAGTATATAAAGATTAAAGACTTGGAGAAGAACTTAATTATTTCTCCTCCTATGAAGACTAACCCAACAATTACACCTCAAGGTGCAGCAGCAAAATATATCCAAATAAAAATAAACGACACATTACAACCTAACACGACTTATAGTTTTAATTTTGGACAAAGTATAACTGATAATAACGAAGGCAATGCTTACAAAAACTTTAGGTATGTAGTTTCTACAGGAAAAACTATTGATTCTTTAACTTTGGAGGGCAGCATAAAAGATTCTTATCAAAAAGAAATTCCACATTTTGTCAACGTTATGCTGTATGAAGTAGATGAAAAATTTAACGATTCTATCATTTATAAAAAAACTCCTAGATATATTACCAACACTTTAGATAGTTTAAAAACTTTCAAAATAGAAAACATCAAAGCTGGAAAATATAAATTAGTTGCCCTAAAAGAGAAAAACAACAACTATAAGTTTGACCCAAAATCTGATAAAATTGGTTTCTACAATCAAATAATTACAATTCCAGATAAGTCAATTTATGAATTAGAATTATTTAAAGAAGAATTACCCTTAAAATTTAAAAAAGCATCACAAGCCTCTGGCAATAGAGCATTGATTCCTTTTGAAGGAGATTCTAAAAACACACAAATCATTGCCAAATACAAAGGACAGGAAATAAAAACAAAACTTACTAAACTTGCTAATAAAGATTCGTTACAGCTATGGTTTCAACCTATAAAAAATGATTCTATCGAATTAGAAATTAAAAACGGGACCATATCAGAAAAACAAATTCTTAAATTACGCAATCAAAGAAACGATACTTTAAAATTGAATCTTTCTAAAGATAAAATTTTAAATTTGAAAGAAAACTATACTGTTGAAGCTTCTACACCAATTGAAAAAATTGATATTTCAAAAATAAAATTGATAAAAAAAGACTCTTCAAATGTTGATTTCAAAATCAATTATGATGAATTGAATCAAAAACTAGACTTCGTATTCAAAAAAGAACCTGAAGAAAAATATTCATTACAAATTTTACCAGAAGCCATAGAAGATTACCTAGGAAAGAAGAATGACACTTTAAAAACATCCTTTTCTACAAAGGCTATTTCTGAATACGGAAATCTAAAATTGAATTTACAAAATGTAAAATCTTTCCCCATTATTGTTGAACTCACAGATGAAAAAGGAAAAACCTTAGCAAGTGAATATAGCGAAAAATCATCCACTATCGAATTTCTTTTGTTAGAACCTAAAAAATATTCTTTACGTATTATCTATGATACTAACAAGAATAAAAAAAGAGATACTGGAATATATTTGAAAAACATTCAACCGGAAGAGGTTATTCATTTTCCAACTGAAATCGATGTTAGAGAAAATTGGGATGTAAACCAAGATTTTGACTTAAAACAATAATTCAAATTTATCTTTATCGTTCAAAAAATTTAGCTTATTTCTAGTCTCAATCATTTGCTCTTTGTCTAAAGAAATTATTTTGATTTCTTCATTTTCATAGGGTTCAATCAAATAATTTCCTAAACAGTCTATAACTTGAGAATGTCCTACATATTCTAAGTGATTAGCATCAATACCTAGACGATTAACCCCTATAACACACGAAAGATTTTCTACAGCTCGTGCTCTAAGTAAAATATCCCAAGCATTTATACGTGGTTTTGGCCAACTTGCTATATAAATCAATAAATCATAATTTTCGATATTTCTAGCAAATACAGGAAAACGCAAATCATAGCATATTTGAAGACATATTTTCCAATCGTTATATTCCACAATCACCTTTTCATCACCTGCTGTAAAAAAGGCTTCTTCTTTAGCTAAAGAAAACAAATGTCTTTTGTTGTAATATTTTATTTTACCATCGGGAAAAACAAATAACATTCTGTTATAATACTTACCTTCATCTTCAATTATAATACTACCTGTAAGAGCAATATTTTTTGATTTAGCTATTGAAATCATCCAATTTACAGTTTCTCCAGTCATGGTTTCTGCTACAACCGAAGGATTCATAGTAAATCCTGTAGAAAACATTTCGGGCAGAACTATTAAATCTACATCTTCACTAATTGAATTAATTTTTGCTTCAAAATTTAAACAATTTGCTTTGGGGTTTTCCCAAGTTAAATCGGTTTGAATGATCGCTATTTTCATTGTTTTATAAAATCTGTGATATATATTAATTTAATATTTTCATGTTTACTTAATTTGTCACTAGGTTTCAGCACTAAACGATTACCTGTAATTCTTACTTGAATCTTTTCTTTTTCATCATAAAAATACAATTCATTTTTCCCTTTATATAGTTTATGAACTTCAATTTTATTTCCTTCAACAATACGTATTTGTTTATTATCTATTTCTAAACTAAACAAATAATTACTTCCTTTATACCTGCCTTCATACTTAATTGTCTGGAATAAACAAAGTAGAATTAGACAACGAAAAAAAATTAAAGCATTCAAATAAATTAAAGTATTTTAAGAAAATTATTTTCTCTTCCAAGCTTCAAGAAAAGCTTGTACTTTTTCTTTACTATATCCTTTCCCTTCTTCTAAAGAACCTGTTTCCTGAACGCGAATTAATTTCCCCTTAGGGTTTAAAATCATAAAAACAGGATACCCCTTTTTCTCCCCAGGGTTTTTATATTTTTTAAAGAATTTTTCATTTTTGTTCTTTGGTGACCAATTCAAATGGTAATAGATATAATTATTATCTGCTATCTGTTTTAACTCTTCATTATCTTGAATAAATTTATTTAATCGCAAACACCAAATACACCAATTGCCTCCTACTTGCATTAAGATATTCTTATTTTCAGCCTTGGCTTTAAGCAACAATTCTGAGACTTTGACTTCAGCATCTTCAATCTCATTATATGGTTTTGGTAAAAGGGCTTTTTCTTCTTCCACTTGCTTTTTCTTTGCTTCAACATCTTGTTCTGCTTGTGAAAAACCAAAAGAGGCTACAAGTAAGAAAGCTATAATACATATTTTTTTCATCGCTGTTTTTTTTGTTAAAATAACAAAAACTAAACCATTAAAAAAAGCACCCTAAGGTGCTTTTTTGTTATTTTAAACTTGCTTTTAAATATTCTCTATTCATTCGAGCAATGTTCTCTAAAGAAATCCCTTTAGGACATTCAATTTCACAAGCTCCAGTATTTGTACAGTTCCCGAATCCTTCTTCATCCATTTGGCGAACCATATTTAATACACGTTGAGTAGCTTCAACTTTACCTTGCGGTAATAATGCGTATTGAGATACTTTTGCACCAACAAATAACATAGCCGAACCATTTTTACAAGTGGCTACACAAGCTCCACAACCAATACAAGCTGCTGCTTCAAAAGCTTTATCAGCATCAACTTTTGGCACAGGAATGGTATTAGCATCGATAGTATTACCAGAAGTATTTACAGAAACGAAACCTCCTGCTTGTTGAATTCTATCAAAAGCTGTTCTATCTACTACTAAATCTTTGATTACTGGGAATGCTTTACTTCTCCAAGGTTCTACATAAATTGTATCGCCATCATTGAACATACGCATATGCAACTGACAAGTAGTAATTCCTGTATCTGGTCCGTGAGCACGTCCGTTGATAAACATTGAACACATACCACAAATACCTTCACGACAATCGTGGTCAAATGCAATAGGCTCTTTTCTTTCGTTTACCAATTGTTCGTTTAATTGATCCATCATTTCTAAGAATGAACTATCGGTAGATACATTGTTTAGTGAGTAATCTACCATCTGTCCTTTGTCAGAACCATTTTTCTGACGCCAAACTTTTAATTTTATATTAATTGTTTTCTTTGAAGCCATAATTTCTATTTTTTATAAAACTTGTAAACAGTTTAATTCTTCGTATTTAATTCCTTTTAATTTATATTTAAACTTTCTATCTTTTGATGCCGCACTTGTAACCTTATTTGGACTTCTAAAATTTAAAACACCCCATAAATTCAAGTGTGCTAAATTATACTTTTTATAAAAATCTAAAGTGTCCACTATTTTTTCATCAAAATCAGTTCTTGCGGCGTTTCTCAATTTAGTTTTAACATCTTTTGATTCTATGAAATAAAAATCTGAGTCATTAAAACAAATCCAGTCACATTTTTTTACTCCACTTTGAGCCTGATTCATTATGAAACGTTCATTATCAATAAACAGTGAATATTTTTTAACTTCAATTTTTAAATTCCACTTTGAGTTTCCATCAACAAAATCCGTTTTTTCCTCTGTTTTATTATCGTAAATAAAATAATCATTATCTACTTCAAATATCACTCGATTAGGATGTTCAAAAAGCTCATTCATTTATTCAATATCTAACAAATTTTCAAAAATTTCATTCATTTCATCAGATACATCATCAATAATGTTTTGACCTATTAAATTCGTTTCTCTATTAACAATATCAAAAGCTTCACCATCCTTTAACTGATAAACTGATAAATCATTTGGATTTAACCAGAAAGATTCTCTCAAACCAATAGCTTCTACCTCATTTTTAGAATTAATCCCCTTTTTATTTGCTAAAACTAAATCATTTACAGACGATAAAAAATAAGGACTATGTGTAGGCAACAAAAAGGAATGACCATTTAAATTTATATTTTCAACAAAAAACTCCATCAATTTCTTTTGAGTTTTTGGAAAAAGATTCAATTCTGGTTCTTCTATGATAAAAGTACGATTTCTTCTTTCAATTTTGCTATAAAAATAAACTACAAGTTCTATTGGAATTACAGATTGATAACCACTAGCTCCATTATGAAGAGTATAAAAATCATTTTCATTCTTCTTTTTAGTATACCCTAAACCATTGTCATTTTTATAAAATAAATCCAAAGAACTTATTTTTAATTCAGCATTAAATCCTTTAACAATTCGACTTAATTGACTTAATTGTTCTAATAAAGAATCTCCTAAATTATTAATATTTCTACCTAATGAAAACACTGACTGTAATCCCCTTTCAGTTGGTATAAAAAAAGGATTGTCCATAACTTTTTTAACATTTAATCTAAAAAAGTTTTCATCTGGAGTCCAATTTGACCATTCCGATTTTTCTTTATCTTCTGAACTCTTTTTTGAAAGTTTAATTCTATCAAGTTCACTAAGTAAATCTTTAAACCTAACTGATGTGGGTATAATTTTAGAAATACAATTTTTTGCTTCAAAATTATAATCCTTACATTCATAATTAATATATGATTCAGAATTATAATATGTATCTATATCCCAGTATCTTAAACCTGAAATAAAAGAATCTTCATTTTGATCCAAACTGCAATCAACTATATAAGAAAAATATCTGCAAATAGCCAAAACTTTGGCTATAGTACTTTTACCTGTTGCTTGTTCACCAATAAGAATAGTCATCTTGCCCAATTGTAAATCAACCGATTTAATTGGTCCAAAATTTTTAATGACTAATCTTTCTTTATACATAGAGAGTATTGCCTAATTACTTATAATTACGATCTGCAATTTTAATGTACTCGTATTTCAATTCTTCTTTATGTAGTACTTCTTTGTTGATGTCTGAACCTTGATATTCCCAAGCACCTACGAATGAAAAATTAACATCATCTCTCTTGGTTTCTCCTTCAGCATCTTGATATTCTTCACGGAAGTGACCACCACAAGACTCATTACGTTGTAAAGCATCCATTGCCATTAGTTGACCTAACTCCATAAAATCGGCAACACGTAATGCTTTTTCTAACTCTGGATTCATCTCATTTGCAGAACCTGGTACAAAAACATCAGCATAAAATTCTTTACGTAAGGCATCAATTTCAGCAATAGCTTCAGTTAATCCTTGAGCATTTCTTCCCATACCTACTTTATTCCACATAATTAATCCTAATTTTTTGTGGAAATAATCAACCGATTTAGAACCATTGTTATTCAAGAAAGAGTTGATTTGTTCTTTTACTCTATGTTCAGCTTCGGCAAATTCGGGTAAATCAATAGATATTTTACCAGTACGAATTTCATCTGCTAAATAGTTTGAAACGGTGTAAGGCAATACAAAATAACCATCTGCTAAACCTTGCATTAAAGCAGAAGCTCCTAAACGGTTAGCTCCATGGTCAGAGAAGTTTGCTTCACCAGCAACGAAACAACCAGGAATTGTTGATTGTAAGTTATAATCAACCCAAACACCACCCATCGTATAGTGAACTGCCGGATAAATTTTCATTGGAGTCTCATATGGATTCTCGTCTGTAATTTTTTGGTACATCGTAAACAAGTTACCATATTTTTCTTCTAACCAAGCTTTACCTAGTGCTGTAACTTCTGCATCGGTAGGATTGTGGTTACCTTTAGCATATGCTGCTTGTTTACCTTTAGCAATAACTTCTGAAGCGAAATCTAAGTAAACTCCTTCGTTAGTATCATTAGCTTCGATACCGTAACCCGCATCACAACGCTCTTTAGCCGCACGTGATGCCACGTCACGAGGTACTAAGTTACCAAAAGCAGGGTATCTTCTTTCTAAGTAATAATCTCTATCTTCTTCAGCAATTTGTGTTGGTTTTAATTTGCCAGCACGAATTGCTTCTGCATCTTCTTTTTTCTTTGGTACCCAAATACGACCAGAGTTACGTAACGATTCAGACATTAATGTTAATTTAGACTGATTTGTTCCGTGAACAGGAATACATGTTGGGTGAATTTGTACATAACACGGGTTAGCAAATAAAGCTCCTTGCTTGTGAATTTTCCAAGCCGCCGTTACATTACTTCCCATTGCATTTGTTGACAAGAAATAAACATTTCCGTAACCACCAGAAGCAATAATTACTGCATGAGCCGAATGTCTTTCTATTTCACCTGTAATCAAATTACGAGCAATAATTCCGCGTGCTTTACCATCTACTTTTACAATATCAAGCATTTCGTGACGGTTGTACATTTTAACACGTCCTAAACCAATTTGACGAGACAAAGCTGAATACGCTCCTAATAGTAGTTGCTGTCCTGTTTGTCCAGCTGCATAGAAAGTACGTTGTACTTGCGTACCACCAAAAGAACGGTTATCTAACATCCCTCCGTACTCACGAGCAAAAGGAACACCTTGAGCCACACATTGGTCGATGATATTACCTGATACCTCTGCTAAACGATGCACGTTAGCTTCACGAGCACGGTAGTCACCACCTTTTATAGTATCGTAAAATAAACGGTAAACTGAGTCACCGTCATTTTGATAATTTTTTGCTGCATTTACACCACCTTGCGCAGCAATAGAGTGTGCACGACGTGGAGAATCTTGAAAACAAAATGCTTTTACATTATATCCCATTTCGCCTAAAGATGCCGCAGCTGAAGCTCCAGCTAAACCTGTACCTACAACAATAACGTCAATTTTTGGACGATTATTAGGTGCTACAAGTTTCAAATGATTTTTATGATTAGTCCATTTCTCTGAAATGTACCCTTCTGGTATTTTAGAATCTAACTTCATATTATATATTGAGTTGATTTATTTTAAAATAAAGTGAATGTAAACTGGAATAACTGCAAATAAAACAGGTACAATGATTGCAAATGCTTTACCGAAATTTTTTATTGCTGGTGTATATTTAGGGTTATTCAATCCCATAGATTGAAAAGCACTTTGGAATCCATGTAATAAATGGAATGCTAAAACAACCATTGATAACACATAAAGTATTGTAAAAACTAAACCATATTGAGGATCTTTAAAAAACTCGATAGTGATTTTATATAAGTCTTTATAGCCTTCTTTGATTTTCACATTTGCAGTCTTGTCGTAAATTTCTGTTTTATTCTTGATCACATAATTAGGATCTTGTGCTGGAATATATCCTCCATCTGTAGTAAGATAGAAATCTTGCTTCATATTAGGCTGAACTTCAATAGCTACTTTTTGTAAAGGCATTTCAGAAAAATGCATTTTTGCCCAAAAATTAACCATATGAGTAGCAATAAAAACTAAAATCACTGTTCCTAAAACAGCCATATTTCTTGACGACCAAGAACTACTTTTTTGAGGAGAGTTCATTGCATATGCAACTGGACGAGCAGCTTTGTTTTGAAAAGCCAACATAATTCCATCGATAGCGTGAAAAATAATGGAAATGTAAGTTAAGTAAGAAAGTAATTTTACTGCTGGATTAGTGGTCATAAACAATGCATATTTATTAAAATTTAATGAATTGTCAGGAACCAACAACTGTAAGTTTCCTGCCAAGTGACCCGATAAAAACAAGCATAAAAATAAACCTGTAAGAGCCATCCAGTACTTTTTTGCTAAAGATGACTTTAAAAGTGCAGATTTTGCCATAATATTAGTTTGATTGTATAGTATTAAAAAAATTCAAGCAAAAATAAATCAATTTGAGTGTATGTACAACTAAACAATTGTTATTTATAATCAATTTAAAAAGGAAATTTTTTAAATTAATTATAAGTAGGTATTAATCCTCTTAGTCCCATATCTACAACATTTTCTCCTATTGAAGGTTCATATTTACCATCTGCGTTGATTTCACGCCATTCAAAACTTTTATTTATTGATAGTGATAGGGTCACAATAACATCTTTAGTTTCATTGCCAGTTATAACTAAATTAGTAGCGAATTTTCCTGTAACCACACAAGAACCTGTAGGGATTGGCGAAGTTGAAGCAATAGGATTTGGAACAGTTGTAGCTCCAGCTGGTGCTTGTCCTGAAGTGGAATAATTTACTGTATTCAATCCAAATGCCCAATAACCTTGATCACGATTGGCATTTACAGGAAATGAATAATTACCTATTGCATGAGTTCCAATATAAGTTCTAAAACCAACAAAACTTGCCAATGTTCCTGGGTATTCAACCCCTGAACTTAAAACATTAATTTTATAATTTTGATATAAAAGTGAACAGCGTACCCATTGGTAATTTCCTGGAGTAATATTTTTAATTGGTATTGACAAAAAAGTTTCACCTTCGGCTACAATTTTTGATTTACTAAAATCAATGGCATTTGTTCCTCCTGCTGTTGTTTCGGGAGCATGATATAAAATTGTTCCTTGTCCTAATTGTGTGGTAGCTGTAGGTGCAAATTCAAGATAATGAGAACTAATAGAGTTAAAAATGGGAGATTGAGCCGCATTTCCTGATGCTACTACAGATGGTTGCCCGAGATTATTTAATCGTTCTTGAGTTGGATCAAATTTGAATTTAATAATTAAATTAGGGCTTGCTACTGGCGTAACTAATGATGCTTGCTCCTCATTTTTTGAACAAGAAAACAAGACCAATGTAATCGTTAGAGTATAAATTATTTTTAAAACTTTCATATCCTTAATTTTATTTCTTTGATTCTTCAACTGCAAATTCTTTTTCAACAATCTTTTTATTATCTATCACTTTCAATTTATATTTTGAGACAGGTAAATAAACTTTGTCATTTTTAGCTGTTTTGAATTCTAATTTAGGTTCTTTAGTTTTCCATTTTTCAACCGTTTCTTGACTAAGAGTCAAATCATATTCTATTTTATTTAACCCTTTTTGAGCAGTTATTGTCTTTTGATATATTTTTTGTCCAATGGGATTTATAATTTCTATTTGCACCTCTTTTTGATCATTGCTATAAAACCAGAATTCTATTTTAGGCTCAAAAGGTTTTTCCCAAGTATTTCTTCTATTTCCCCAAAAACCTTCTTTAACTATCGGTTTACAATCATAAATATACAATTCTTTTTCTAATACCTCGTTGTTAAGTTTTTGAATATTCGAAATATTAGCTTTGTAAATAGAGCGTCCATGAGTTCCTACAACTAAATCATTTTCTTTCTTTTGTATTACTAAATCGTGTATAGCCACATTAGGGATTCCATTTGAAAATTCTTGCCACGTTACACCTTTATCTATCGAAACAAATAAATTATTATCTGTACCTATAAATAATAAATTCTCATTCTTAGGATCCTCTAAAATTACATTGACGGGAGAAGCAGGCAAAGATTTTCCAATATTTTTCCAATTTTGCCCATAATCTTCTGAAACGAATACCATAGGGGTAAAATCATCATTTCGATAGCCATTTAAAGTCACATAAACTCTTTCTTTTTTGTGAGAAGAAGCCACTACTCTAGATATCCAAAAATTTTGAGGTAAACTTGAAGTTTGAGGGTTTGAAATTTTACTCCAGGTAGCTCCACCATCTTTTGAAACATAAATTAATCCGTCATCACTACCTGTATAAAGCAAACCAAATTGAAGCGGACTTTCTGATATGGTAGTTATCGTCCCAAAAGCTACATTTCCTTCTTTTGTGCCTTGAGTTAAATCAGGTGAAATAACTTCCCAGGTATCTCCTTGATCCATTGAACGATGTAAAAAATTGGAACCTATATATAAAATATCCTGATTATGGCTTGAAAGTAAAATAGGTGTTTGCCAATTGTAACGGTAAGGCTTGCTTTCTTTTTTTGCTCTTGGAGTTATTTCTTTCTTTGTTTTCTTCGTTCTATTTATTCTAACATAATTGCCAAATTGAGAACCAGCTATTACAATATTAGGATTTCGTTTATCAATTTGAACCTGCATTCCATCACCCCAAATTAAAAATTCATATGGATATTTTCCGTCATCTTGCCAATCCAGACTGTGTTTATAATTACTAGGTCCCACCCATACGCCATTATCTTGCATTCCTCCATAAACATTATAAGGTTCTTGTTCATCTACATTTATAGAATAAAACTGACCAACAGCCTGATTGTTACATTTAAACCAATTTTGCCCATTATCATATGTAATATTAACTCCTCCATCATTACCGTTTATAATATGATTGGGATTTTTGGGATTTACCCAAATCACGTGATGATCAGAATGAACATTTTCTCCACTAATTTTTCCAAATTTTTTCCCTCCATCTTCAGAAAATAACAAAGGGACACCTGCTATATAAACTCGTTCACTATTTTTTGCATCAACAGCAATAGTACCAAAATAATATCCATACGAGTAATACAAATCATCTAGAAAATTTTCATGAGTTCTTTTCCAATTTTTTCCACCATCTTCAGACTTATACAACTCACAACCTATAACATTTGTCTGAAATAAAGCCATATTTGCATCTAAAGGTTTTTCTGTTTTTACTTCTGGCCTTTTATTTTGATTATCCACTACAGCATAAATAATGTTTTCATTAAAAATGGCTAATCCTATTCTTCCTACACCTTCATTATGCGGAAAACCATTTGCTTTGTCTGTAATACACTCCCATGTAGAACCCGCATCTGTACTTTTATATACGGCTGATGCAATTCCGTTGCCTTTAAAATTCCATGCTTTTCTGTTCTCTTGCCATACTGAAGCATATTGAATATTAAAATTATCAGGTGCGACTACTACATCTATTATCCCTGATTCAGTATTTATAAATAAAGATTTTTTCCAAGTTTTACCCCCATCAAAACTTTTAAAAACACCTCTTTCTTCATTAGGTGTATATAAATGTCCTACTACACCTACTACTATTTCGTTTATATTATTTGGATTAACCAATATCTGACTAATATGATGAGAATCTTTCAAGCCAATATTTTCCCAAGTTTTACCTTTATCTATAGATTTTAAAACACCTATCCCTGAGTATGAAGAACGAGATGCATTTACTTCCCCAGTACCTACCCAAATCGTTCCAGACCTCCAATCTACAGCAACTGTACCACAATTTAATGTTGGCGAGTTATCCATAACTGGCACAAAAGAGTTTCCATTATTGCTTGTGTACCATAAACCACCCGAAGCATAAGCAGCATAAAATTCAGCAGGATTTTCTGGATTCACAGCTAAATCTACAACACGTCCACTCATAATTGTAGGCCCAATATTTTTAAATTCAATAGATTGAAAAAAATCTTCTTGCGCTACAACTAAACTGGCAAAAAATAATAAAACAAAGGAAAAAAGTTTTTTCATCACAGTGGTTTTTAAACTTTAAAAGTAATTGAAATTATTAATTTTAACAAAAAGAGAGTTAACATAACACCTTTTTGGTTAAAAATGTTTTAGTATTTTTGAATTCAGCTATGTCAACAAAAAACGAAAATTTAATTTTAGAAAACAAAAAAGAGCTCTCGGAATATATGTCCGAATTCGAATTTTTTTTTACTCCTTTGCTGCTAAAAAAGAATCAATTTTTAGTTCAGCAAGCAGATTTGTGTCCCTACTTTTGTTTTGTGATTTCTGGTATTTTACATCATACTATTACTATTGAAGGTGAAGAAAAAACAACCTATCTTTCTTTAAAAAATACCTTTACAACTTCATTAAAAAGTTTTTTATTGAAAGAACCATCACGTAAAAGCATAAAAGCCTTAGTTGACACTCAATTATGGGTAATTAAATTAGATGATTTTAAAAACTTATTAGCCACTAATTCTAATTTTAATAATTTTTATTATGATTTAATAGAGCGTCAAATATGTCTAATAGATGACTATAGAATTGACTTACTCACTTTGACTCCAGAAGAACGATATAAAAAACTATTACTCTCTGAGCCTCATTTACTTAAAGAAGTTCCTCTGCATTATCTCGCTTCTTTTCTTGGAATTTCAAATAGACATATGAGCAGAATTAGGAAGAATATAAAATAGCGCCTTTTGGCTTGAAATTTTGTATTCAATTTCAACTTATTTTGTCTTATAAATCAATCAAAAAATGATCAAAGAGACACTAATTCAGAAAACCTCATCTACTGAAAGATTGCTACTTGAGAAATTTTCTCTAGAACACAATTCTTTTGTTTTTGAGTTACTTAATTCCGATGAATGGAAAAGATATATTGGGGACAGAAATATCAACAATATTGATGATGCAAACAATTATATCCGTAAAATTCTCGATACACCAGACACCATTTATTGGGTAGTTAACAAAAAAGAAAACAATAAGCCTATAGGTATTGTTACCTTAATAAAAAGAGCTAATTTTGATTTTTATGATTTAGGTTTTGCTTTTTTAAAAGACTATTCTGGACACGGATTTGCTTTTGAAGCTTCAACAGAAATTATAAAAATAATTCAAAAGGAAACAAATTTGGAAGCCATAAAAGCAATTACTTTACCTAACAACTCAAGGTCAATTCAGTTACTTGAACGATTGAATATGACTTTAGAAGGAGATATCATAAAAAAAGAAGAACTACAATTATTATACAATCTAAATTTAAAACAATAAAAAAATATTATGAAATACCATCAAATAGATCGCGATTTATTTATTAAAAACAGAAAAAAATTCACTTCACAAATGAAACCGAACAGCGTAGCGGTTTTCAATTCAAATGATATTTATCCTGTAAGTGCAGATAGTACATTACCTTTTGCTCAACATAGAGATATTTTTTATCTATCTGGTGTAGATCAAGAAGAAAGCGTATTATTATTATTCCCTGATGCTCCTTATGAACACTTAAAAGAAATTCTATTTTTAAGAGAAACCAATGAGCATATCGCTATTTGGGAAGGTGAAAAATTAACAAAAGAAAGAGCCTTTGAAGTTTCTGGTATTAAAACGGTTATTTGGCTGCAAGATTTTCATAAAACGCTTAAAGAAATAATGGCATATGCAGATACTATGTACATTAACACTAACGAACATTATCGCGCTTCCATTGAAACCGAAACTCGTGAAGCTCGTTTTGTAAAATGGTGGAAAGAAAACTATCCTGCTCATAAAGTAGAAAAATCAAATCCTATTTTACAACGTTTACGCGCTGTAAAAGAAAGTGAAGAAATTGACTTAATTCAACAAGCATGTAATATTACCGAAAAAGGTTTTAGAAGATTACTATCTTTTGTCAAACCTAACGTAATGGAATATGAAATTGAAGCAGAATTAGCTCACGAGTTCTTACGTAATCGTTCGAAAGGTTTTGCATATACTCCCATTATTGCTTCGGGAAATAATGCCAATGTACTTCATTATATAGAAAACAACCAACAATGTAAAGCTGGAGATTTAGTCTTGCTTGATGTAGGAGCTGAATATGCTAATTATTCTTCAGACTTAACTCGTATGATTCCTGTTTCAGGTCGTTTTACCGATAGACAACGTGCTGTTTATAATGCAGCATTGAATGTAAAAAATGAAGCTACTAAGATGTTAGTTCCAGGAACACTTTGGAAACAATACCACGTGGAAGTTGGTAAAATAATGACCTCTGAATTATTAGGTTTAGGTTTATTAGACAAAGCTGATGTGCAGAATGAAAATCCTGATTGGCCAGCTTATAAGAAATACTTTATGCATGGCACTTCTCATCATATGGGATTAGACACTCATGATTACGGATTATTACACGAACCTATGCAAGCCAATATGGTTTTCACAGTAGAGCCAGGAATTTATATTCCTGCAGAAGGTTTCGGGATTCGCTTAGAAGATGATGTGGTTATACAAGAAAAAGGAGAAGCATTTAACTTGATGCGAAACATTCCAATTGAAGCAGATGAAATTGAATCGATTATGAATTCTTGATTTAGGATATAATATAAATTTGAAGAGGGTGTCTAAAAAAATAGAACACCCTCAATTTACTTAAATATGCTGACATCTCTAAAAAATGATTCATATAGGCTATTTTATAAAAAAACCAATATTAAGGTTTTTCTGTAATTTTTAAGTTTTAATAGTTTACAACTATTCAGCTAGTTAGATAATTGACAAAAAACAATCCCGAAATTTCCTATCGTGTAAATACAAATTTCTTCAGTAAACTATTTCTGAATACTGTAAACGGTTTTTGCATACTAACAATAATTTAATCATCCTCATCTTTTTAAAGAAAAATGTGCTTTAAAGGTTTTTTGTAAATTTTTTTCTTCATAATAAATGACAAACCAATAATCTGTAGACGGTAATGGCTGTCCTAGATAAGTCCCATCCCATCCCTGACCATTAGGCGAAATAACTTTTAACAATTTCCCAAAACGATCAAATATATGAATTTTTGAATCCTTCTGATTTTTAAAGAAAGGAATGTTCCAAGTATCATGATATCCATCACCATTTGGAGTAAAATAACGTGGATAACTCACCAGAAAAACAGTATCTGAAAACATTCCGCAATCATTACGAACAGCTACTTGATACTCACCTGCAGACAAATTATTAAAAAAATTATTAGATTGAAAAGCTCCACCATTAATTTGGTACTCATAATTCCCTTCTGGTACCCCATAAAGTGTAATATTCAAATTATCATCAAAATATTCAGATGCAACAATATTCAAACCACTAGGTCCAACAGGTTTAACAAATAATTTAAAAGATGATGTTTTTTTACATGTCGTTTCAACATTTTGGATAGTCACCCAAATTTTTTGTGGAAAAGGCTGATTAGGTGGTGTATATGAACTCAAATTAGCATTTGGAATTAGCGCACCTAAACTTCCTCCATTATCCTGATAAAACTCGAATACATAATCAGCTGCTGACAACCCATTAAGCATATAATTAATTTGATTAATATTTGCAGTTATATCTTTAGCACAAAAATAAACATCTGTAGGTTCTATAGTATCAATATCTGGTAGGAATGTTACAATAATATCATCTACAAGAGGCGTACAGCCTTGACCAGAATACACCTCTAATGTGTATGTTCCAGGTTCACTAACAGTTATTGTAGGAGTTGTTAACAATGGTTTGACCACTCCATTTAGACTCCAAACAAAGACATTTCCTGTTGCATTTAGTCCAGATGTAATGGTAACATCCCCACGACATTGAGTAACATTTTGATTTCCTAGAAGATCGGTCAAAATTAATGATGGAATTGTGAAATTTTTCAAAAAAACACATGAATCAATAGCATCATCTTGTACATTGGCTATAGCTAATTTGATGTGATAAATTTGTCCACAAATTAAATCTGCAGAAGCATTTAGCACAGTTGTAAATCCGTCTAATTGTGTAGTTGAACCTAACCAAGTACTCGCATTATCACCAGATGTTGTATTATTATAATAATATTCACAATTAACACAAGGTCCTATGTTTTGATCACCGTTATTTACATTGTTTATTGATATTGAAGTATTAGTACTAGGAATGCGAGCAATATTTATCGCTCCATTTGAAAATGTTCCTGAAATACCTGGACCACTTAAAAAGAATCCAAAAACATCATTATATTGTGAACCAACAAATTCAGGGTATTCATCTGACCCAAATACATAATCAAATTTCAAAATAGGTCCAGTAGCCACAAAATCAAACTCTAGAATTGCAGCACTCATAACTACTCCGCCAGATAATGCGGCTAAATCTACATCACCATATTTAGGATTAGTAGAATTATATGTCCAATCTCCTAAAAAATTAGGACCATAAGCTCCTAATGCATCACCAGTAGAAAGTAATATTCCTTTATCAATTCCTAAATTAGTAGGATTTACACCAGTTGAAAATTGACCTATCTGATCACTAATAATACTAGCATTAGCAACTGAACCATTAAATTTAATGTTTATAGGTGTTACTCCACTACCAACAAGTGAACTTACTACAAGTTGTGCTGGAGTTTGTGTAGCGTTATCTATAGACAACTGGGCTTTAGAAACAAAACTAATTAGTAGCAGTAAATAGGGCAAAAATTTTCTCATCTAGACACACCTTAAAAAGGTAAATTTATAATTTTTTAAACATTTTATTAAAATAAATACATTATTTTAATAAAATTTTTAAAAATAAAAACACAGCCAATGCTTTTTAATGACATATCCATATGTTTAAAATTTACTTATCATAGGTAATCTCTAAGCTGCTGGAGTATCACTTTTTAATCATCATTGTTTTACTTTCGCAAACTTCTCTTTTATGAAGGTTCTAAATTATAAGTTTCGGAATTCGTTTAGAAGACGATATAGTGATTCAATAAAAAGGAGAAGCATTTAAATTGATGCTAAACATTCCAATTGAAACAGATGAAATTGAATCGATTATGAATGCTTAATTTAAAATATAAATAAAACCTTTAACGCCACGCTATGAGGGGCGTTACTATTTATAGTTAGTATTTACCTAACTATTTTTTATTATAATGAAAAGGGGAAATTTCCTGATTTTTTTTTTAATTCCTTTTTATAATTTCGTCAAACAAAATTTGAGATTTTATTTACAAAATAAATCATTGTTTTCATTTTGTTAATCTTTCTATAAGATAAAGTTCTTTTTAAAAGAAAATATTTGCAGGACTAAAAAAACTAAGTTTAAATATACAATAATATGTTTTTGAAATTACAAGAAAAATACCCACATCTAGCACCTATATTAAAACAATATGAATGTTTTTGGGAAGAAGATATTCTAGAAAGCAAAACTACGGTATTAGAAGAAGGAAGTATTTCAAACACTATGTATTTTATTGTAGAAGGAGCAATGAGAATGTATAATAATATGAATGGAAAAGAAATTACTATACAATTCTTCTTTGAGAACAGTTTTGTTAGTTCAATAGAAAGTTATCTAAAAGGAACACCAAGTAATTTTACAATTGAAACTATAGAAAAATGTAAAATTTTGAAAATTAAAAAAGAAAATTGGAGTCGGATTTTAAATGAAAATGCAACACTAAAAAACAAACATATTGATATTACTACAAATAGGTTTTTAGAATACATCAATCATCTTATGATGTTTATACAACTTAAACCCGAAGAAAGGTATCAGCAATTAGTTAAAGACAAACCTCACATTTTAAAAAGGGTTCCTCTACAATATATAGCTTCATATCTTGGAGTTACTACAGTTTCCTTAAGCAGAATAAGAGCAAGAAAAGCTTAAAAAAAAAGTTAATACTTTTTATCTAAATGTGTTTCTATTTTTTCTAATAGGAGCACATTTTTATTTTCTATCGTTTTCATTAATTAACAATTGTTAATTAATGATTTTCAGATAGTTAGTTTACGTAAAAATTAACAATTGTTAATTTTTTTTATAGAAAAAGCACTCAATTTTGCATCAGAACAAACTAATAATAATCATGAAAAAAAATGTTATCCTTACCAACTTTGAACCTATTCAAATTTCAAAGTTAATCGATCAAAAAAAATTGAATGACTACAAGAAATTCTTGTATTACTATTGCCAGAAAGACAAAAACAAACTTGTTTTTGAAGGCTCTAATTGTGATAATGAAATTAGTCAATATGACATTATCTCTGAACAAGTCGATAAATATGCTGTTTCAGCTGAGCATATAAACAAAAGGCAAATTGTACTTTTTGACGAAATCACTGATTTTGTTGAAAACGAAATGGAATTTACAAATTTAGAAGACTATAAATTACCTAATAGCTTCAATCAAGATGGAGTAGATAATTTTGGTCCTAAATTAAACAATCGTATGCAATGGTATAAAGAAAAAACATCACAAGTATTTGATACCTTTTACAAAAATCAGAATGTTGCTCCAGAAAATTTAGTCCATGTTACTTGTTCAGGGTATGCCTCACCAAGTGTGGCTCAAGAAGCAGTAATAAAAAGAAATTGGGAAACAGCTCAAGTTACACACTCTTATCAAATGGGTTGTTATGGAGCATTCCCAGCTATTAGAACAGCAAGTAGTTTACTTCAAGCTAGTCAAAACAATGGCAGAGTTGATATTGTGCATACTGAATTACTATCTGCACATTTAAATCTAACAGAATTCTCTAATTCGAACACTATGATTTGTTCTTTATTTGCAGATGGGTTCATAGGATATTCATTATATGACGAAGAAACATTCGGAAACAACAATGAAGTATCATCAAAAGGAGGCTTGAAAATATTAGCTTCTCATGAAGTGATAATTCCAGATTCATTAGAAGATATGTCTTGGGATTTAGGTGAATATAACTTCTTAATGACCTTATCTAAAAGAGTTCCAGTATTTATAAGAAAAAATATTAAAAAATTCATAGATGATTTATGTGAAAAAGCAAATGTGAATTTTGATAACGAAAAATATTCTATGTCTTTTGCCATTCATCCAGGAGGGCCAAAAATCATAGATTATGTTGTGGATGAGCTAGAAATATTCAAAGAACAAGCTGGCTGGTCATATGAAGTTTTAAGAAGACACGGAAATATGTCATCGGCTACTGTCCCGCATATTTTCAAAGAAATCCTAAATGATGACAATATAACTAAAGGAACAAAAATAGTAGCTATGGCGTTTGGCCCTGGTTTAACAGCTACAGCATTATTAGTAGAAAAAGTATAATATGAATTCATTACAGTATGATGTGGTTATCGCAGGATGTGGACCAACAGGTGCGACTTTTGCTAATTACTTTGGAAAATTAGGGCTAAAAACATTAATTTTTGATATAGAGTCAAACATAATAGAATTTCCTCGAGCTGTACATATTGATGAAGATACTATAAGAATATTTCAAGAATTGGGTTTATATGAGGCTATGAAACAAACTGCCATTAAACCCTTTTCTAATTATTCATTAGTAACTAAAGAGGACAAAACCTTATTTCAATTTCAGCCAAATTCTAGTGTCTCAGAATCTATACCAGATTGTAATTGGATTTTACAACCCGAATTGGAAAAATACATTCGCGAAGGGTTTCAACAATATGATAATGTTACTTTTTTGAGTAAAACAAAATGGTTAGATATAAAATCAAACAAAGATTTTGTTACTATTCGATTAAATAATGATGAATTAAAAACATTTGTGATTAACTCAAAATATTTAATTGCCTGTGACGGTGGCAAAAGCCCAATTCGCAAAAAACTAAATATTAAAGTTAAAGATTTAGGATTCAAGAAAGATTGGTTTGTAATAGACTCATATTATCAAGGTAATGAAACTTTCTCTGAGGATCACAAACAATTTTGCGACCCTAAACAACCCATCACTTATGTAAATGGTGTTAGAAACCATTTTAGATGGGAATTTATGATAACCAACAAAACTAAAAACTTATCCGAAGAACAACTTGAGTTAAAAATGCTACCTAAGTTGAAAAAATTTTTTCCAATAGAAGATTTCGAAATCATTCGCAAGAAAAAATATACATTTCATACAGTCATTGCAGAAAAATGGAGAGAGGGTAATATTTTTCTAGCTGGAGATGCCGCACATCAAATGCCACCTTTTTTAGGACAAGGAATGTGTAGCGGATTAAAAGACGCAAAAAATTTAGCTTGGAAAATGGCAATAGCTTGTAAAAATCAAAACTATGAAACAGATAAATTATTAGATAGTTACCATAGCGAAAGATACAAACAAGTAAATAAAATATTACACGTTGCAGCAACATTAGGTGGATTCATTCAGTTTTCAAATCCGTTGTTATCCCCTATCCGAAATACGTTCTTAAAATTTCTAAATATTTTACCTTCTAAACCTATAGACAAGCTCATAGATAATCATCTATACGCATTAAATATTACCAAAAAAAGAGAATGGAAACATTCATTAATAGGCAAACGAATGATTCAACCTAAAATCATTCATAAAAATGAATCTATTTATTTAGATGAACTATTAGGAATAAAATGGAACATAATCCTACGAGATAATATTTCGTTTTATACAAAAAACACATCAAGTTTTTATAATCTATTTACAGTGAATAACAATTCTGATACTAATTTCAATATTCAGTCTTCAACGATAGAAGACTGGATGTTAAAAAATAAACTGGATTTTGTAGTAATACGCCCAGACAAGTTTATAGAATTTGCAGGAACAAAAAATCAATTAACAGATATAATAGCTTATATTAACAAATATTTATCCCAAATCTATCAAAATTAAAACTATGAATTTTACTATTGTTTACAATCATCCATACGATAAAAGCTTCTGTAATGCCTTGCTTAGTGCTGTCATAAAAGGTCTAGAAACTGCTAATCATACATATGATGTAATCCATCTTGATCAAGATGGATTCAATCCTGTCATGACAGCAGAAGACCTAAAAGCATTTCGTGACAAAAAACCTATAGATCCAAAGGTTTTAGAATATAAAACACGTTTAGAAAAAACGAATCATCTGGTTTTTATCTTTCCTATTTGGTGGGAACTAATGCCAGCGCTAACAAAAGGTTTTATAGATAAAGTAATTTTTCCAGGATTAGCCTATGATTATACTAATGTAAAAAACACCAGAATGAAACCTTTGCTTAACAATATAAAAAGCGTAACCGTAATTACTACTATGAATACCCCAAGTTATTTGTATAGTTTAATTTTTGGTAATGCAATAAAAAACGCATTACTGTTAGGCACTTTTTGGAAATTAGGATATAAAAATCGCAAGTGGATAAGTTATAACAAAGTAAAAATGGTTTCCCAGGAAAAACGCGAGAATTGGCTTTTGAAATTGGAAAAAAGATTTAGCAAATTGTAAAAAATTGAGTGCCTCACTACTGTGGGGCTTTTATTTTTTTGTATCTTAACCAAATCTAACCTATTAATTTTTACCCGTTTGTGTAATTGTTAAACCATTTTATTTGAATGAACTTTGGAATATTAAAATAGTTGAAAAATGAAGATTAAAGTAGGAATCGTTGAAGACGAAAAAAACTATAGCAACACTTTAAAAAAAGTGATTGATAACGAAGCTGATATGCTTTGTGTAACTCAGTTTTTTAGTGGCAGCGAAGCACTACGAAATATGGACGATTATTTTATTGATGTATGCTTAATGGATATACAATTACCAGATAATTCAGGGATTGAATTAGTAAAAAAATTCAGTTCACTTTATCCAGAAACCAAATTCATTATGTGTACCACTTTTGAAGATGAAGAACTAATTTACGAAGCCTTGAAAGCAGGAGCTTGCGGGTATTTGCTAAAAGACGAAAGTCTCAAAAAAATTATTTCTTCTATACGTGATGCCGCAAGTGGCAGTGCACCCATGAGCAATAGCATCGCGCAAAAAGTGTTGAAGTATTTTCAAAACAAGCAAACGGTTGTCCAAGAACTAAACACCCTTACCGAAAGGGAAACCGAAATTTTACAACTATTATCCGACGGAAAGCTTTATAAAGAAATTGCCGATGTAAAATGCATTAGTATCGATACGGTAAAAAAACACATTGGTAGCATCTACAAAAAACTACACGTCGCGAACAAAATTGAAGCAGTAAACAAGTTTAACAGTAAAAATTAAGAGTTATGGAAGAACTATCAATCAACACAGAATTAATGAATAAATTAAAGTCAAAATTATTAGGAAATAGTAAGTTTGATTTTGTTTCTTTACCTATCATTCCTGAAAAATATCACTTAGGGAAAACACTTTTTTATTTACTTTATGATGACAAAGATGAAATAAAATTAAATGATAATTTTTTAATTAAAATGGATAGTATAAATACAGTAATTGAAAAAAATGATAAAAATTATCTACATATTTTTTTTACAACGAAAGCATATACAACTAATTCTCTAGATATTATTTTAAGATTTTCTAACACTCAAGAATTTGATTTTAACCAATTAAGTGATTGGGATTTAAATTTCGATAATGAACAAGCTTATTTCATTTCAAGTGATGGAAAATTGATTGAATATACAAAACTAAATCAAAGTTTTAAAGTTTTAAAAGAAAAATTCGAGGAAGGAGCAATGAAAATTATTGAACCTGAAAATAGTGAAATGAAAGCTACCTACTATATAACCTACGAAATGAAAAACATAAAAGATTTTAATGGTTTTGAGCAGGATATAACATTAGAATTAGGATGTACAATTGACACAAATAATAAATTTAGATTAAATTTATTTTCTAAAATTAGAGACACAAACAAAACAAAAAAACACCCTTATCCAATAGATAAAAATGGTTATGAAGGATATTATGATTTAGGCACCTTACATCCATAAACTATGATATTATTTTATTTAATAATTTTAACTCTAACCACATTAAAATCGATAGTTATGAGTAGGAAAGACTTTTCTACTCATAACTATTTTTTTTTGTACCTAACAATCACTTTGTTTTTGGAAATCTATGGTTATTGTATGACTAGCTTAAACCTTTTAGATTATGTTTTCATTTTCAATTATTATTGTTTATTTGGAATAATTTATTTTGGGTATTTCTATTCGAAATTACTTAAGTCTAACTTATTAAAAAAAATCAGTTATTTAATTTCAACATTAACAATTAGTTATTGTATTTTCTTTACAAGTATTTTCTCTCCACTTTATGACAATAAAATTGGCATAGCTATGGCTATGAGTTACATAACTTTATCTTTTCTATGGTTTTTTCAAAAAATAAACAATGTTGATACAAAAAATATAATTGACGATCCTAATTTTTGGATTTCAAGTGGTCTTCTATTGTGGAGTACTTTTTTTATTTTTAGAGTGGTTCCTATGTATTTATTTGACAAATTAGATAAGGATTTTCTTAATTCTGTAATAACAATATTCAACTTTATTAATTGTGTGATGTATTTTATGTTTTATATTTCTTTAGTAAAATTTGAAAGACAAGCCTCGATAAATGAATGAATTACCTTATGAAATAAAAGTCACATATGTAATCGCTATTACAATAATGATGCTATTTGTTGTCTTCATTATTTTTATGGTTCTCATTTACAACAAAAAACAAATCCTCTTACTCAAAGAAAAACAATTGCAAGAAGCTACTCATCAAAATGAGTTGCTGCAAACCCAACTGGACAAGCAAAAAGCACTCGAAAACGAGCGCGAACGTATATCCAAAGACATGCACGATGATCTAGGTGCTGGTATATCTTCCATAAAGCTACAAGGAGAATATATTCTTGAAAAGTTTGAACTCAATCCTAAACTAAAAACGGAAATAGAAGAATTAATTAGTACTACAAGCGAAATAACCACTTCTATGCGTGAAATGATTTGGAGTTTAAAAATCCAAAATGATAATATAAATTCCTTTATCAATTATATCACGCAATATACTTCGCAATTTTTATCTAAAACAGGGATAAAATGTACTTTCCAAACCTCAATAACAGAAAATAACACGCTTCTTGAAAACGAAACCCGCAGAAATCTTTTTTTGTGCATCAAAGAAGCTTTAAACAATATTTACAAACATAGCCAAGCCACAGAAGTTAACATTGTTTTCATCTTAGAAAAAGATAGTTTTCAAATCCACATATTAGATAACGGTATAGGAATTTCAGAAAATCCTAATGGCAATGGTCTCAAAAATATGCAAGACCGCATGCAAACCATAGGTGGTGCATTTAAAATTATAGATTGCGAAAAGGGAACTTCACTCCTTTTTAGCTGTACCATCTAAATACCTCCTTCTTCTTTTTCTCTTCTAAAAAAGTACCCGTTTGTGTAATGGATTGGCTTTGTCGTATTCCTGAACTTTGAGTTAGACAAATTACTGATTACTAACTTAAAATTTATGATTATGAGAAAAATTATTTTACTCCTGTTTATCTATTTATCATATGGACAAACATTTGGACAACAAGGAAACAAAACAAATTTAGTCCACTTTAAGCAATATAAGAATGATACAAATCAATCTATATACTTTGCCGATTTTGACGCAAGCAGAAGGGGAACAGTTATTGTTCATAATTTAGATTCTAAATCTAAAAATCCCGTTAGAATTTTAGCTGAACCACCACCAGATGCTATTCTAGCTTATACGTCAGCATTAAGTGCAAATTTTGATTTTAAAGAAATTGTAAGTGGCGGAATGTCTTCGAGTCTTAGTCAAACGATTTCAGAATTAACGAAAAGGAATACTACAATTGTTATTCTAAGAGATGCCTTATATCGTTTAAATGAATATGATTTTAACAATCCTGAAAAACTTAAAGACACAACATATCTCAAAAAATTTGATGAAATTTTAAAATTAGTAAAGCAAATAAATGATAAAGAAAAAGTTGAATTAGAAACTGAAAAAATCAAAGCTGAAACTGAAAAAACTAAAGAGACAGGAAAACTTAATGCTTTAGAATTGTATCAAAAAGGGATTTCTATCCTATTAGAAAAAGATGAAAAAAATGCCATTATATACTTTAATAATCTTTATAAGGAATATCCTAAATATTTTAATGTTGATGAAATTAATAAAAAGCTTATAGAATTAAGTACTGGAGGAATGACCGAACAGAAATGGAAACAACTTTATGAATATATACTTAAAGGAAAAACTTGGCGTATAAATAGTGACCTTATTGATATTTTAAAAGAAAAGTCTAAGTAAATTAACAATTGATTTTTTCATTTAAAACCTGTTTTAGTTATTAATGGAAGCAAAGACTTTCAAGTGGATGCAGTAACTAATTTAGAAGGATTTAAAAAAGAACTAACCAAAGCTGGCAATAAAAAATTTGAAATAGTAAATTTTGAAGAACTCAACCATTTATTCCAAAATTGTAAGACAGGCGCTTTCTCAGAATATGTAGAAATTGAACAAACCATTTCTCCTAAAGTCTTAGAAAAAATGAGTGATTGGATTCTAAAATTATAATATATGCCTCGCAATTGCGAGGCATTCTTTTTTAATCAATATTTATTACATTTGTTCATATCCTAAGTACTGAAAATGAAAAAAATAATTTTATTCTTACTTACCTTTGTTAGTGCTAATGCACAAGAATTGAGTTTAGAAATGGCTCAAAAATTAAGTGCTATGCCTTTGCATTGCATTAATTCAGAATTTCCTAATAAAACATCACATTTATCAGATAAAGAAACTGATGCTAAGTTACTGCCTCACGAATTACATCCAGTTTTTTATGGCTGTCTTGACTGGCACAGTAGTGTTCACGGACATTGGATGCTTGTAAAATTATTAAAGCAATTTCCTAATATCCAAAATAAAGAAGAAATTATCAAAGTACTAGATAATTCATTTCAAAGAGATAAAATGATACTTGAAGCTGAGTATTTTGGAAAATATACGGCCTCTAAAGGATATGAACGAACCTATGGATGGGCTTGGTTACTAAAGTTAGACGAGGAACTTTCTACTTGGGATAGTGATTTAGGTAGAAAATGGTTTAGTGCATTACAGCCATTAACCGAAAAAATTGTAACCATTTGGAAAGAATATTTGCCTAAACAGACCTATCCTAATCGCACAGGAGTACATCCTAATACTGCGTTTGGTCTTTGTTTTGCTTATGACTGGGCAAAGAATAAAAATGATAATGACTTTTTAAACTTAATCGTTCAAAAAAGTAAAGATTTCTATCTTAACAATACTAAAATACCCGCTCATTTAGAACCTGATGGGAGTGATTTTTTTTCACCAAGTTTACAAGCAGCCGATTTAATGACTCGTATTTTACCTAAAAAAGAGTACGCAAAATGGTTTGCTGCCTATTTTACAAAAGAAGGGATAAACAGAATTTGTATCGCTCCAACTGTAAGTGACAGAAGTGATTATCAAATTGTTCATTTAGACGGTTTATCATTTAGTCGCGCTTGGAATATGAAAACCATTGCAAAACATTTGCCTCACAATAATCAAACAAAACTCAAATTTGAAAAAACTTCTTCAGAATTTATTTCAAAATCACTAAAAATAATTTTTGACGGAGGTTATGGTGGTGAACATTGGTTAGCAAGTTTTGCTATTTTTGCACTTTCTGTAAAATAATCTGTTTTGAAACACATCCTTTATAAAAACACAAAGATTTCCTATTCTACTATTGGCAAAGGAAAAGTTATAGTATTATTACACGGTTTTTTAGAAAATTCCACAATGTGGGATTTCTATTTAGATGAATTTTCAAAACAATATGAAGTAGTTTGCATTGACTTATTAGGTCACGGAAAAACAGAATGTATAGGCTATGTCCATACAATGGAAGACATAGCAGAAGCTGTTCTAGCGATCCTAACAAATTTAAAAATAGAAAAGGCAACTTTTGTAGGTCATTCAATGGGTGGCTATGTTTCTCTAGCATTAGCTGAAAAGTATCCTGAAATGTTTAACGGTCTCGTTTTACTAAATTCAACCGCTTATGCTGATGATCACGAACGAAAAATAAACCGAAACAGAGCAATCAAAATGGCGCAAAGAGAATACTATTCATTAGTTCAAATGTCTATAGCCAACTTATTTAGCATAGACAATCGAGATCGTTTACTTGCGGAAATTGAGAACACTAAAAAAGAGGCTCTAAAAACACCTTTACAAGGTTATATTGCCTGTCAAGAGGGAATGAAAATTAGAAAAGAAAGAGTAAAAATTTTACAAAAGGCTACATTTCCTACACTACTTATTTTAGGCAAAAAAGATGGTGTCTTACCTTATGAAACCTCAATGAAACAAATTGAAGAGACTTCGACTGAATTAGTTTCTTTGCCTGACGGACATATGAGTCATATCGAAAATAAAGATGTTTTAGGTGGAATTTTAATGGATTTTTTTGAAAGATGTTAATTATGCTTTTCTTCAAAAGGGATATGAACATTGATGATTTCATTTAACAATATAACAAGTTCTGACTTAAATTCGTCTAAGATTTCGGGTGTTATAACAGTGAAAGTATCTTTCTCTTTTTTAAATTCAAAAGGCATAAATCCTGCCTTCATATTTTTGAAAGAGATGATACCTACTTCTATTTCAAGTCCATTAGCTTGTTGCTCATACATAAAAGCATAGGTAAGTAGCTGAATGATTTTTTCATTTTTAATATCTAAAACCAATCCGTTCCAATCTGTTACTGCTAAATGTTTTTTTTCAACTTTACCCGTCTTATAGTCTATAATTCTGATTTTGTTGTTTCTTATTTCTATTCTGTCAACATTTCCAGCTATTTTTATAGGAAAAGGCAATCGGACATCTTCTAAAATACGTTCAAGGCTAATTTCTACATTAAGTACTTTAACGGCATCTCCTTTTTCAATTTCAACTTTTTCAGCCTTAAGAAAATTAAAAATATTTCGTTTAGCAACTTCAAATGCTAATAGATTTTTACCTTTTTTCACCTCGCCTTCTTTATAAACTTCTTTAAATTGTTTTAGGACTTCTTCATCGGCTAAAGCCATCATAAAATCAATATCCGTAATAGACAAAAAAGTATTTAGATAAGGCTTGTAAAGTTCTTCTAATGTGCGATGAATGATTGTTCCTAATGTATTCAAAGCAATATTCTCTTCAACTTCTTCCGTTTCTCTAATGGAGAGTACCCTCTGAAAATAAAATTGAATAGGATTTCGAATGTAAGTCGTCAATGCAGATGGTGAAAATCCTTTTCCTGTTGCAATTTCTTTTAGTCTTGTAATTACAGATTCCGATTTTGGAATACTTATGGTTTCATAAGCAATATTGGGTACCTCAGGTTGTAAAATAGTATGACTCAAAAAATGATTTGGTTGCTTTTCAACCTCCAACTGAGTGATAAACCTACTTTTCTCTCCTCCATCTAATCCATCGCTTTCCGTATTATAAAGCAAATAAATGTTTTTTGCCCTTTGTAACAAATGATAGAAGTGATAAGTATAAATAGCATCTTTTTCTTTAAATGTGGGTAATCCAATTTCTCTCTTTACATCATATGGAATAAAAGAATTTGTGGTTTTTCCAGCTGGGAATTTACCCTCATTCATCGAAGTAATAATAACCGTATCAAAATCCAAAACACGGCTTTCCAAAACTCCCATAATTTGCAAACCTGAAAGTGGTTCTCCTTCAAATGACACCTCAGCCACATCAATTACTTCCTTGTAAATAGAATATAGCACTTGCGCTGAATCTACATACTCATTCTGAGAGCAATACGATATTAGTTTATTGATTACTTTAAATATAGAAAACAAAAATGACCTCAAAATTTTTTCTTCCTCAGAATCAGTATCTAAATATTTCTTAATGATTATAAGAATCTGATTAATCCTTTCCAATATAGCTATAGGCTTATCTGTCCACTTTTGAAAAAGCAAATCAAATAATGCAGTTGAATTTTGTTGTAGTGAAACAACTTTAGAATGAGTAATAAATGTGTAATTATTCTTCTTTACTGTTTTAATGAGTTCTGCTGCATCAACAAAACCTTCAACAACTGGGTTGCATAAAACATCTAATACATCTTTATAATAGAACAAATAACTATCGGCATTTCTGCTAATAGCATTATTGTGCATCTTGAAAAGTTTAAAAATTAAAATCTGAATAGGATTGTTTTTGCTCGAATAACCCATCGTTATATTCAAACTCCCTACATTTGAAGGCAATGAGTGTAATATAGGTATTAGCATATTCTCATCACCTAATACTATAGCTACTTTATCTAATGTTGAATTGTTCTCACTACTAATAATGTCAGCTATAAGATTAGAAACTATCTTTGCTTGACCAATAGCTTTAGAAGTTCCAATTATTTCAATTTTCTTTTCTTCTGAAAATTCATCAACAATCCATTCAAAAGAATTTTTTTTGTAGTATAACCATTTTTCTCTAAAACGTCTAATAAATAAACCCGCGTCGTGCAAAGGATCATTCAAAAAAGTTTTATCGGCATCCCAAAGTATCTCAGCTTTTCCAACAGCCAACAAATGTTGAATGATTTTCTCCTCAGCTTGATTTAATGCATTAAAACCTGCAAAAACTAGCTTTGAAGATTTTACATTTTGGGCAAAAAACTCAAGATTATTAACAGCTTCGCGGTAAATTAGTCCCTGATAACCAATTTTTTTCTCTTTAAGATAATTATAAAAAGTATCATAATACAATGGAAGTTTATTCCAAAATTCCAATTGTTTGTCAATTAATTCCGTTTTTTTATCAATTGACAAATCCCATCTTTCAAGAGCTTTAATTTCTTTTAGATAGGAAAAAACATAGTTGGGTTCAATCAAGTATCTGTCTATCTCATTGAAATCTTGTAAAAGTGTTTTAGCCCAATTTGAAAATTGTTCAAAAGTTTGGTCTTTTTCATTAGTTAGTCCGAGGTAAACAGTATAGAATTCAAACAATAATTCTATAGAATCTATTGCTCGAATCTCCGCTAATTCTTGTACAAAATCTTCAACACTAATTATTTTAGGAGCAAAAAAATACTGATTATGTCTATTTTTAAGCTTGTCTAACAAAAAGACTCTTGCCCTTCTATTAGGAAGTATTATTGTAATCTCTGAGAGTTTGTCTGAATACTCGTTCGATAAATAATTTACAAGTTTGTCAAGAAAAGATATACTAGTCATTTTATAAAAATAAAAAAACGTCCCGATTTTCGGGACGTTTTTAAGAATTTATTTTAAGTAAATTATTTTACTAATTTAACTTCAACTCTTCTGTTTAAAGTTTTTCCTGCTTTAGTTTTGTTAGAAGCGATTGGTTTAGTATCACCATATCCTTCAGAAGTTAATCTTGCAGCATCAATACCTTTTTCGATTAAATAATCTTTAACAGCAGCAGCTCTATCTTTAGATAATTGTAAGTTTTTATCTTTTTTACCTACGTTATCAGTATGACCTTCGATTGAGAAGTTAGCTGTAGGGTATTCTTTTAAGATAGCTGTCATAGCTTCTAATACTGGGTAAGTTTTTTGTTGGAAAGAAGCTTTACCTGTATCAAATAAGATAGTTTTAGCATAGTCATTTAACTTTTTAATAGCAGTCTCATCGATTTCAGGACAACCATTGTTAGCAACAGTACCTTTTACATCTGGACATTTGTCATCTTTGTCAAGAACTGAGTCACCGTCAGTATCTGGCCATGGACATCCACCATTTTCTCTTGGACCTGCTACAGTAGGACATTTATCTTTGTTATCAGCGATTCCGTCTCCGTCACCGTCAGGACAACCTTGTAAAGCAGCTAAACCTTTAACATCTGGACAAGCATCATCTTTGTCAGCGATTCCGTCTCCGTCTGTATCAGGACAACCGTTTAATTCTTTTGAACCTGCTGCATCTGGACAAGCATCATCTTTATCAGCGATTCCGTCTCCGTCTGTATCAGGACATCCTTGGAATTCTTTTAATCCTTTTACATCTGGACAAGCATCATCTTTATCATAGATACCATCACTATCTGTATCTTTACCACCAAATTGGAAAGTAAGACCAGCCATATGTTGGAATACTGAAGGAACATCTAAACCTCCTCCTTCATTTGTTCTATCAGTAAATGCTTTTTTGTAAGTTGAACTTAAAGTTAAACCAACTTGCTCAGTAAACCATAAAGTTAAACTACCTCCAGCATTTGCATTACCAGCAGATTCTTTTCCTAAGAAAGTATAACCTCCACCAATATGAACTGCAGGATCGAACCATTTAGATCCTAATAGATTTTTTAAACTATATTTAATTGTACCATCTACACCATAATACATTAAATTTGGATTTAAAACTACAGTTGTACTACTTGTAGCATCAGCAGCATTAGAAGGAACAAAATATTTTTCAATTTTATTCACAGATCCAGTAACACCAACTGAAAAACTTCCTCCAACATTTCTAGCTACAGTTAAATAAGAAACTGAAGGTAAAATATTCCAATTGTTTACATTGAAATATTCATTAAAATGGTCAGTGATTTTTCCATTTTCTTTGTAAAAAGCACTAGTTTTAGTATCTACTGCATTAGCACCGAAAGATATTGCCCAAGGATTGTCAGCACTTTGAGCATTAGCACTCAAACCTGCAACCATCAACATGGAAACAAAAAGCTTGTTAAGATTTTTCATACTTAATTTTATTTGATTACAATACGTTATTACGACAAAAGTAAGGGATAAGGTTTTAATTACAAAATGAATTGTTAAAAAATTTATGCTTTTAACAAAAAAACTACTGTTTTACAATACCCAATTCTTTAGCAACCTCTTCAAAAGCCTGAATTGCTTTGTCTAAATGTTCTTTTGTATGTGCCGCTGAAAGTTGTACCCTTATCCTAGCTTTTTCCTTTGGTACTACTGGAAAAAAGAAGCCAATTACATAAATTCCTCTTTCTAAAAGCTTATCTGCCATAATTTGCGAAAGCTTTGCATCGTACAACATTACAGGAACAATAGCCGAATCTCCATCTATAATATCAAGACCTGCTTTTTTCATTCCATCCTTAAAATAATTAGTATTCCATTCTAATTTATCTCTAAGTGTAGTATCCTTTTCTAATAATTCAAAAACTTTTAACGATGCTCCTACAATTGCTGGAGACAGAGAATTAGAAAACAAATATGGTCTTGAACGTTGACGCAAAATTTCGATAATTTCTTTTTTAGCTGTAGTATATCCGCCCATTGCACCACCTAAAGCCTTACCTAATGTACCAGTAATTATATCTACACGTCCCATTACTCCTTTAGCTTCAAGTGTACCTTTACCCGTTTTACCTATAAAACCTGCCGCATGACATTCATCAACCATTACCATAGCATCGTATTTGTCTGCTAAGTCACATATCTTATCTAATGGAGCTACTAAACCATCCATAGAAAAAACACCATCGGTTACAATTAGTTTAAAACGATGCCCTGCTTCAACAGCTTTTTTTAATTGGATTTCCAAATCCTCCATATTGTTATTTTCATAACGATATCGCGTGGCTTTACACAAACGCACACCATCTATTATTGAAGCGTGATTTAAGCTATCTGATATAATACAATCATCTTCACCTAATAGCGGTTCAAATACTCCTCCATTTGCATCAAAAGCAGCTGCATATAATATAGTGTCTTCTGTCCCGTAGAATTTTGCAATGGTTTCTTCTAATTGTTTGTGAATATCTTGTGTTCCACAAATAAAACGAACTGACGACATTCCGAAGCCATGTGTGTCTAATGCATCCTTAGCAGCTTGAACTACTTCAGGATGTGAAGACAATCCTAAATAATTATTTGCACAAAAATTTAAAACTGTTTTCCCATTAACTGTAATTTCAGCGCCTTGTGGTGAAGTGATGATTCTCTCTTTTTTATACAACCCATTTTCTGTAATGGTGTCTAATTCTTGTTGTAAGTGTTGTTTAATTTTTCCGTACATATTTTATCTTTCAAGTTCAAAGTTTAAAGTTTTCAAAAAACTCAACTAATATTTTCTTTACAAATTTACTATTTCTAGTTTCTCTCCTATATATATAAGTGATTTTTTCTTAACATCAAATCCCATTTCTCGCAAAGCATTTTCGTATTCTTGCAATTGTTGTACATATTTCTGATTATGACTACCTGTTTTATAATCTAACAAAAATGCCTCTTTTTTATTAACAACCACTCGATCAGGAATAATTGTCTTAACTCCTTTCTTAATAATTATTCTTTCATTGAATATTTGAGATTGACCATCAAAAAACTCTTTTAAATTTTCATTTAATACAATTTCTGATAATACTTTCTCTACTGTCTCTTTTTGAACATATGTAATTAGTCCTTCTTCTAGGGCTTTTACAATTGCTAAATCTATATCAAATTTAGAGTTCACATACGATAATACTTTATGCATTACATTTCCAAACTCAATGGCTTCTTGTTGTTTTGTTCCCCACATCAATGCTTCTCGTTGTGCAATTTTAATTGATTCTGGTGATAGAGTTGAACTAGGAGGTTTGATAAACTCATTCTTTTTTTGAATTTTTTTAGGTATTGACTTCCGCTCTGAAATTCCAAAAGAATAATCTAATTTAGAAGTATCAAAATCTATTCTATCTTCAATAAATTCGATAAAATATGAAGCTAAATTATTAGGTAGTTCTCCTTGTTTATTTCGTTCTTTCCAAGAAGAAATTACATACAGCTGTTCTTCAGCTCTTGTAAGTGCTACATATACAACATTAATGTTATCTAATAAGTCCTCCTGCGTTTTTTGATTATAAACAGCTTTGGCATCTTCACCATAACCTGTTACTTTACTAGACTTGTCAATCAAAAATCTTTCAAATTCAACTTCCTCTGAAGGTGCGTCCAACCACATTTTTTCACTCTTATGACGACTATAATTTTCTTCAGCAAACGGAAAAATTACAACTGGAAACTCCAATCCTTTTGACTTATGAATTGTCATAATTCGTATAGCCTCAGATCCTTCAGCTGATGGAATACTTAATTTAGAAGCACTTTTTTCCCAATATTCTAAAAAATCATTAATACTTAACTGATATTTCACATCACGCTCTAGAACAATATCTAAGAAAAATTGTGTGTATGCATTGTTTTTAGCCAGCGGAATACCTTTTGAAACAATCATTTCAACTGCTTCATATAATGATTTCCTCCTAATGGATTGAAAATTAAAATCTATTCCAAAACTTTTCAACCAGTTTTGAAATGCTGCTTCATTTTCAAATTGAATTCCTTGCCAAATAAAATCGTGTGTAGGCAAATGTGTTTCAAAATTTTTAGAAAAATAGTATAAAGCATTCGCTAATGATTCTTTATCTTTTTTATCATTCAAATACCGAAGCATATTTAGTACCAACTGAACTTCGGATGAACTTCCCAACAACAAACTTTCCGATGAAATAACTGGAATTTTATTTTCGGTTAAATAATTAGCCAGCAAAACTCCTTTGCTATTATTACGTACTAAAATTACAATTTCTCCTAAAGAAAAACCTTTCTGCTGAACTTCTTGTATGATTTGCCAAGTTTTTTGAAGATACAAATCATCTTGTGTAATATCGTCCTCAATTTCTTCTTTATCTATTTTTGGAAGAAAAGAAATATTGACAAAACCTCCTGTTTTAGAATTTGATTTTTGAAAACTTTTATTCTCATATAAATCTTTGTAATCTTCGTTTTCAAATTTTTGTGACAAAAACTTAAAAAAATCGTTATTAAACTGAATTACCTCATCATAACTCCGAAAATTAGATTCAAGATTTACTACTGATTTGTCTTTATTGCTAAAAGGATTCCCTTTTTTAGCCAAATCTATAAACTGTTCTGCTTTTCCTCCTCGCCAGCGATAAATAGATTGTTTCGGATCACCTACTATGAGTAACGAACCTTGATTTCCTTGTAAATCTTCACTCGAAAGCGCATTATCTATCAGCGGAATTAGATTTTGCCATTGCATTTCGGAAGTATCTTGAAACTCATCTATAAAAAAATGCTTATACTTTTCTCCTAATTTTTCATAAATAAAAGGAGCTGGCTGATTTTGAATTTGCTCATTTATAAGTTTATTGAATTCAGAAATGGACACTATATTCTGCTCCTGCTGGATTCTAGCTAATTGATTACTAACGGTATTAATTAACGATAATGGTGTAATATTTTTCAAGAATGCTTCATAGAAATGTTTCTTTTCAAATTTCTTATAAATCTCACTCAATACTTTCAGCAAATCAGGTATTATGCTCTCAATAATCGACCTATCTGGAGCTGTTTTATTAATTTGAATGTCATCAAACTCGTGAAAAGTTTTATTTATAGGATTAAATTTTCCGTCTTGAATACTTTTTAAGTGATTTGGAAATGTTCCTCTAGAAAATGATTTTAAATCAATCCCTTTATTTTCAATTTTAGCAAGCGCATCAGAAGCAAGTTGCTTCGTTTCTTCTTCTAATTGATTACAAAGTTCTTTTAGTTTTCTTTGCAATGTAATAAACTGCGGAATTGATTTTTCTTTCAGAGAAACAACTTCTTCGCGATAATTTTCATTGAGGATTAATTTTCCTGTATTGAAAATTTCATTAGAAACATCCCACGATTTGTCATCGTCTGTTTTTTCCATTGTAAAATCAACTAATAATTTAGTTAATTCTTCATCATTACCTGCTTCAGCCACTATCGCATCAACGGCTTCTTGTAACAAATTTTCGGTATCTAATGATACATCAAATGTAACTGGTAAATCTAAATCAATTGCAAAAGAACGAATGACTTTATGGGTAAACTTATCGATAGTAGAAATATCAAAAGCGGCATAATTATGAATAATATTCTTGATAATCGATTTTGCTTTTTGAGTAATTTGATAGAGATTCAAACCAGTTTCAATCGAAATATCTTGCATCAACCCAATAGACTTATCCGAAGGATTATCTTTAGTGAAATCGAACAAACTATCTACAATTCTAGACTTCATTTCACTCACAGCTTTGTTGGTAAACGTAATAGCTAAAATGTTTTTATACGCATCATCCTTAGCAGAAATCAGAATGATTTTCAAATACTCTTTTACTAAGGTATATGTCTTACCTGAACCTGCCGAGGCGTTATAAATCGTGAATGCTGATTTTTTCAAAAGAATTAAATTATTGTGAAATAAAAAATAACTATTTCCTATTCCAAAGTTAAATCATTAATTTTG
Source organism: Limnohabitans sp. (assembly GCA_030053945.1). Taxonomy (GTDB): domain Bacteria; phylum Bacteroidota; class Bacteroidia; order Flavobacteriales; family Flavobacteriaceae; genus Flavobacterium. The sequence continues at coordinate 137,186 of JASGCW010000002.1, read as the reverse complement.
GAATTCAATATTTAATAATTTTAAAAACAAATATTATGTCATTTGAATTACCGCAATTACCTTATGCATATGATGCATTAGAACCACATATTGATGCAAGAACTATGGAAATTCACCATACAAAACACCACAATGCTTATACTACAAATTTAAATGCAGCTATCGCTGGAACAGATTTAGAAGGAAAATCTATTGAAGAAATCCTTAAAAATCTTGATATGACAAAAGCTGCTATCCGTAATAACGGAGGTGGTTTTTTTAACCATAATTTGTTTTGGACTGTAATGTCTCCAAACGGTGGTGGTGACCCTACAGGTGAATTAGCAGATGCTATCAACAGTGCTTTTGGAAGTTTTGCAGCTTTTAAAGAAGCTTTTACTAAAGCAGGCGCAACTCAATTTGGTTCTGGTTGGGCTTGGTTATGCGTTAAAGAAGGAAAATTAGAAGTTTGTGCAACTGCTAACCAAGATAATACTTTAATGCCAGGAATTGGTTGCGGAGGAACTCCTATTTTAGGAATGGATGTTTGGGAACACGCTTATTATTTAAACTATCAAAACCGTCGTCCTGATTATATGGAGGCTTTCTTTAATGTAATTAATTGGGCTGAAGTTGCAAGACGTTACGCAGAAGCAAAATAATTGATACTGAAAAGTTTATAAGTCCCACATTGTTGGGACTTTTTTATTCTATATATTTGAGGTAAAATCATATATGATGAAGAAAATTATAACCTCCTTCCTTTTAATTATATCTATTTGGAGCAACGCACAATCAAAAGAGACAACACAAATAAATTCTTTATTAGATAACTGGCATAAGGCTGCTGCCGAAGCAAAATTTGACTCCTATTTTGATGCAATGGCAGAAGAATCCATATTTATAGGAACTGATGCAACTGAAAACTGGAATAAAAAACAGTTTATCGATTTTGCAAAACCTTATTTTGATAAAGGCAAGGCTTGGAATTTTACTGCACTAGAAAGGCATATTTATTTTTCTAAAGATAAAAAAACAGCTTGGTTTGATGAATTATTGAATACACAAATGAAAATATGTAGAGGTAGTGGAGTACTAGAAATAATTAATGGGAAATGGAAAATTAAACATTATGTATTATCAATGACTATTCCTAATGATAACACTAATGATGTTATAAAAATTAAAGCGCCTGTAGAAGACGCTTTAATTAGTAAGTTATCTGGAAAGAAATAATTTATCCTTTATAGATATTTTCTTTTAGTTGTTTGAACATTTCAACAGTCATATTTTCTAAATTGTAATCGTTGTTCCAATTCCAATCTTCGCGAGCACAAGTATCGTCTATACTTGCTGGCCAGCTATCAGCAATTTTCTGGCGAAAATCTGGAGCATAATCTATAGTAAAATCTGGATAATGTTTTTTTATTTCCTCTGCAATTTCTTTTGGAGTAAAACTCATAGCAGAAAGATTATAAGAAGAACGAATTTTAATTTGTTCCGTTGGAGCTTGCATAATATTGATAGTAGCTTTTATAGCATCATCCATATACATCATTGGTAGTCCTGAGTTTTCTGACAGGAAAGAAGTAAATTTTCCCTCAGTAATTGCTTTATGATAAATATCAACCGCATAATCTGTAGTACCTCCACCAGGAGGTGTACTCCAAGAAATTAGACCAGGATAACGTAAACTTCTCACATCTACACCATATTGTTTATGATAATATTCACACCATCTTTCACCTGTTTGTTTACTAATTCCGTAAACGGTAGAAGGTTCCATAACCGTATATTGAGGGGTGTTTTCTCTTGGTGTAGTTGGACCAAAAACAGCTATACTTGAAGGCCAATATATTTTTTTGATTTTTCCAGCTTTAGCCAAATTTAAAACGTGAAAAAGTGAATTCATATTCAAATCCCAAGCAAAAGCAGGATTTTTTTCGGCAGTTGCTGAAAGCAGAGCCGCCATCAAATACACATCTGTTATTTGATATTTTTCAATTAGATGTTCTATTTGATTATAATCTAAAGCATTCACTACTTCAAAAATACCATCATTTACTACATCAATATTCAGTTTACGAATATCTGAAGCGATAACATTATCGTTTCCGTAAATTTCTCTAAGCTTTTGTGTAAGCTCTGTGCCTATTTGACCACAAGCACCTATGATAAGAATTTTGGTTTCCATTGTTGTTATTTAGGGGTACAAAGATACAGAATTGAAATAAAGATTTTAACAAACAAATCCATTACATTTGTGCAATATTTAGTACATATGAATTTCAAAATAGCATTTATCATACTTTCAACGCTATTTTTTTCTTGCAAAGACAATAATGAAGCCATAGAACGTGCAGAAATTATTAAACAAAACAAGGAAAAAGAATTAGTGTTTGCCACCTTAAATAAAAATTGGAATTTTCCACAAAGAACACTGACTCCTGAATCTCAAACCATAGCCAATAATTGGAATGAATGGAGGGTGTTTACATCCGAATTATACCAAAAACCAAAAACAACGATAGGTGCATTTCAAAGAAAGAGTAAAAATCTTGTTCAAAAAGCTGAAATGCTAAATGCAACAATTCCAATCAAATTAGACAAACCACAAATAAGAGCTAGGCTAATGGCTATTATTACTAAAGTAAAAGCCTTAAACACTTTTATAAATCTAGATAAAATTCCTGAAAAGAAAGTTATAACACTTGTTTCTGATCTCAATATTGAAGTGAATGTTTTTCAAGATCAAATAGAAGAAATCGTTAGAAGAAGTCACATTCAATACGAGGAAGGTGAACAAGAAATGATTCAAGGAGCTGGAGGCAAAATTATTGTTCCTTCAACCGAAACAACTCAACAAGCTCAACAAACTACTCCATCACAATTAGGACAAAATTTAGAAAATATAAAATAAACTATTATGAAAACTTTTTTAAAATTCTTTTTACTATTAACCATAACTATCAATGCTCAAACAACAACTTGGGATGGTAGTTCTTGGAATAATGGAATTCCGAATAGCACAACAGATGCTATTTTTACAGGAAATTTTACAAGTTCTGGAGATATTTCAGCAAAATCAGTAACAATAAACAACAATAGCATTATCACCATCTCTAGTGGTGATACTTTTACAATTCAAGATAACATCAATGTGAACAGTGGCTCTTCTTTTATTTTTGAAAACAATGCTAGTTTATTGCAGATAAATGCTTCTGCTATAAATACAGGAAACATAACCTATAGAAGAAACTCGACACCAATTCGCCAGTTTGAATACACCTACTGGTCAGCACCAGTTACTGGACAAACTTTAGCTGGTTTTTCTCCACTAACTGCTCCAGATAGATATTATTCATTTGACATTAACACCAACAATTGGTTTATAGAAAACCCTAACAATACAATGCAATCAGGCAAAGGATATGCTATTCGTGTTCCTAACAATTATACTTCAACACCACAAATTTACAATGGTGAATTTACTGGTGTGCCAAATAATGGTAACATTTCTGCATCAGTAGTTACATACAATCCAGCATTATTAAACTATAGTTTAATTGGCAATCCATACCCATCGGCAATAAGTGTAGCTAATCTTATTGATAATTCAACTTTAGGCACATTATATTTTTGGACACATAACACAGCAATAAATAGCAATGTTTTTTCTACTGCAGATTATGCAATTCGTACACGTAATAGTGGTATTGCAGCAATTTCTGGCGGGGCCGTACCGGGTGCTTATATCGCTGCGGGTGAAGGGTTTTTTGCTTCTTCAAGTACAACAGGTAATATTACTTTTACCAATGCTATGAGAGTGGCTGGAAATAATTCTCAATTCTTTAAAAACACTCAGGCAGACCCATTGTTTTATTATTATTGGTTAAATATGACAAATGCTGGTGGTGCTTTCAAACAAATTTCAATAGGTTATGAACAAGGCGCTACAAATGGATATGATTTTGGTATAGATGCTGCGCCTTCACCAGGAACTTATATTACCTTTTATTCAATGATTGACACAGGAACATATGCAATCCAAGGTAGGTCATATCCTTGGAATCAAGATGATGTAATCCCTTTAGGTTATAATTGTACAATTGCTGATACTTTTCAAATCGCAATAGATCATAACGATGCTTTTTTTGTTGATAAAGACATCTTTCTTGAAGATACAGATAGTAACACCTTTCATAATTTAAAAACAGGACCTTATTCTTTTACATCAGCGATAGGTACTTTCAATAATCGATTCAAAATAAGATATACAAATCCAACATTGGCAACGGATAACAATACTGTAAATCCAAATACTGTTTACGTTTATAAAGAAGAAAATAATTTGACTATAAATTCTAGTGTAGAAGAAATTAATACTATTCAGGTATATGATTTACTAGGTAGAACGCTACTAGAAAAGGCAAATATTAACAAAAATAAAGCTATAATTAATGTTTTATCACAAGAAAACCAAACACTTCTAGTTAAGATTAAACTAAAGAATAATCAGGTTTTAACGAGAAAACTACGTTGATTAAATAAAAATAAGTATTTTCTTAATACTTATTTAATGTTTTTAAATTTAAAAACATTATATTGCGGTATTAACTGAAACAAAAAACTAATTATTATGTCAACAGAACCATTTATTGGAGAAATTAAAATCTTCGGATTTAATTTTGCTCCTATCGGGTATGCATTTTGTTGGGGACAACAAATGTCAATTGCTCAAAACTCAGCTCTTTTTGCTCTTTTAGGAACAACTTTTGGTGGAAATGGAGTTCAAACTTTTAACCTGCCTGATTTAAGAGGCAGATTACCTATAGGACAAGGAAGCGGTCCTGGGCTTAATTCTATACAAATGGGAGAAATGTCAGGGGTAAACAATATTACTATATTACCAAGTAATATGCCTGTTCACAATCATGGTTTAAGTACCGTATCTGTAAAAGTAATAGCTTCTTCTGGAATTGCTGATGAAGCATCAGCTTCTGGAAATTATTTAGCTACTTCAGCTACAAACATTTATTCTGGTAATGGACCTACACCTAACACGTTTGTAGGATCAACTCAAGTTAGTGGAGCAACAGATCCGTCTGGAGGATCAATTCCAATGGGTATTATGAACCCTTATCTAGGTCTAAATTATTGTATTGCTACTACAGGTATTTTCCCTAGCAGAAATTAATTATTTATAACTTCATTTACAAACAAAGCAACTTCTCATAAAGATGTTGCTTTGTTTTTATCAATCTTTTTTCTCTAACAATAATGAATAAAATAGGACTACTTCTCCCGCGGTCTACTTTTTATAACAATATCAATTTAGAAATATTTGACGGATTAAAACAAGCTCTAAAAAGTAAAAACAGTCAAACAGAAGTCAAATTAATAGTTGAAAACATTGGTTTCGGGACAGATAAACAACAAATTTACAGAGCTGCCGAACGATTAATTCTAGAGGAAGACATCAAAATAATTGTAGCATACATAGGACATCGTGCTGCGCAACTTTTACGTCCATTATTACTAGCTACAAATAGTATTTTAGTGGTTTTAGATGCAGGAGCACATTTACCACAAGAATATTCTACCTGTCCTAATATAGTTTATCATTCTCTTCACAATTCATTAGGTGCATGGCTTGCTGCTCAAAAAGCTATGAATGACAATCATACTAAAGGCGGATTAATAACTGGTTATTACGACGCTGGTTATTTACAAACTTACAGTATGACAAAAGGATATCTAATGGCTGGTGGCGAAATCGTTTTTAATCACGCTACTGGATTCAAACCAGAAGATTTTACTATGGCGCCGCTAAAAGAGTTTTCAAAAGCATTTCCTAAAAGTGCGCTTTTAAGCCTATTTAGTGCCGATTTTACGCAATGGTATTTTAACGAATTAAAAGAAAATTTAAAAGAAGAAGATTTCACAGTTTATCTAAGTCCGTTTGCTCTTGATGAAAATATCTTAGCCCAAACAAATCATCCAGATAAAAAAATTTTTGGTGTTGCAGCTTGGCTAAAAAATTTAGACAATGATGAAAACAAAATTTTCACAAACACATTCAATTCTTTAGAAAAAAACACTTCAATATTTAGTTTATTAGCCTGGGAATGCGCTTCTTTAATTACTATTATTTCAGACATTATAACTCAAGAAGGAAATAGTATATCTAATTTACCAAAATTACTAGGTTCATTCACATTCGAAAGCCCGCGTGGAACAGTTTCCTTTCACGAAAAAACAAACACTACCTTATCACCTTTGTATGAAGTAGAAGTAGTAAAAACAAATGAAGATAAGTGTAAATTAAAACTACTCTCAAAAATTGAAGACACCCATAGTCCTTTTGAAACAATCTCTACTTTAGAACTTAATGATTCTATTTCTGCTTGGCACAACTCTTATACATGTATCTAAATGGAAACACAACCTAAAATAATCGTTTTATGTGGTGGAAAATTTGCTTTTCCAACTTTGCAAGCATTAGGATTTGAAAAATATTTAAATGGTGTTGCTATAGCTAGCGATTCAAAAATTATTTGTGATTCATTAGAAAAAGAATGTAATCAAAACAATCTAAATTATAAAAAATTACATTCAAAAAATGAAGTAGATGACTTATTAAACTGGTTTTTAGAAATTAAACCAGACTATATTTTTTCAATTTCTTTTCCCTATTTAATCACAGAAAAGGTTTTAGCCTATGGAGAAAAGAAATTCATCAATTTTCATCCTGCTAAATTACCAGAATTTAGAGGACCTATGCCTATTTTTGAAACATTGAAATATCAAGAAACAGAAACTGCTGTTGCTGTTCATTATATGGATGAATGTTTTGATAGTGGTGAAATAATTTTTCAAGATAAAGTTATTATAAATTCAAATGAAACTTATGGGAGTCTAGCGGTAAAACTTAGTAAACAAACTGCAAATTCAGCTTTAAATCTTGCCAATATGTTAGCTTTTGCAAGTAAAATACCTACCACAATACAAGATGAAGATGAGGCTAATTTTTATGAAAAACCCTCAAATTTTGATACATTCATAAAATGGAAACAAATGTCGGCTCAAGAAATAGAAGCATTAGTAAATGCTTGTAATCCTTGGAACATAGGTGCTGACACCGTCTATATGGGAAATCAAGTTAAACTAATAAAAATAACCTGCAATAATCTTCCACATAATGCAATACCTGGAACCATATTAAAAATAAACGAAGACGCAACTTTTAATATTGCCTGTGCAGAAAATGATCAAATCACTGTTAAACTCTTAAAAGTAGATGAGGGAATTATTGAAGCTCAAGATTTTATAAAATCAAAAGAAATAATAAATACTGCCTTTCTTTAAATGTTTTTCGTAAATTTGCAAGAAACAAAATAAACAATCAAGATATGAAAACAAAATTACTTTTATTAGCATTATTTACAGCCCCTTTCATTAGTATATCTCAAATACAATTTTGGAGTGATACTTTTGAAGATACTGGAGCTCCAAGTACAGGCACAAGAACTCCTTCCATTGCTGAATTCAATGCATGTCCAAACACTTCAAACACAACACTTTCTGATGCCTACTTTAAAAGAACAGGTACAGCAGGAATCCAAATGAATAACGGTACATATTCAGCATTTGAGGGTTCAAAATTTTGGGCCGCAGAAGATATTGATAAAGGACCAACTTGTGTAAACAATTCCATAAGTGCTAACCAACAATTAATTTGGTCTAACATAAACATATCAGGGAAATCTAATTTAGCTTTTAAAGGTCTTTTTGCAGGTAATAATGTAAACGGTGGGTATCAAGGACTATGGTGGGTAGCTAATGGCCCTAATCAACAAGATTTCATTTCTGTTGAATACAGTATTGATGGAGGTCCTTGGACAACTTTGATTGGCTTTTATTCTTCAAACGGAACCACATCGGCTGGAGTACCTGCACTTTCATTAGACACAAATGGAGATAAAATTGGTGATTCTACAAGTATAGGGTATGCATTCCAAGAATTTATGCAATATATTCCTGGAACTGGAACTACACTGAACTTAAGAATGAATTGCTTTGTAAATGCTTCTTTAGTACAAGAAATTGCTTTTGACAATTTCCGTTTATTTGAAAACGCGTTAGACACAGACGACTTTGAAGCAAAAAACAACTTTAATTTTTCTCCTAATCCATCAAATGGTATCTTAAAAATTAATTCTAATTTTGATGGTGAATTAATTATTGTGAATCAATTAGGACAAACGGTTAAAACATTTAATGTAAATTCTAATTCAGAAAACACTGTAAATCTTGAAAGCTTATCTAAAGGAATATACATTCTAAAAAATGTAAATTCTAATAAAATACTTTCTAAAAAATTAATAATCAACTAATCTATAAAGGGTTGTTTTGATAACAAAACAACCCTCCTTTTTATTATAACACAATAACTTTACAATAAAAGAAAATGGAGAGCGAAATGAAAAGAAGAAATTTTGTAAAAAACTTAGGAATATTCACAACTGGAACAATGATTATGTCAGGTTCTAATTTATATTCTTCTGAAATAGAATCGATTAAAAACATAGATTTCTCTCCCTTTTCAAAAACTAACAAGATTATAGTAAAAGGTAATTTTGTAGATTCTAAAACGCTTCAACCCGTAAAAGAAGTAACAATTTTTGCAAAGCAAAATAAAAGTTCACTATTTCATTTAAATAAAAAAATTGAAACTATAGATGGAACTTTTGAAATCCAGACAGCATATTCAGAAGTAAAAAAAATAAAAATTGAAATACAAGCTAATGGGTATAAACCATACCACAACTTTATTTATTTAACAAAACAAGGTTGTTTTATTCATAGTGATGAATGGAAATATAATCCCGATTTCAAAGAAGAAAACTGTCCTAAAAACACTCAACTAGAACAATTCACTATCTCAAATTTTAATTTTCACCTTATAAAAGAATAGAAAATTAAAAATTTACATAAAACTCAGATTATATTTGCAAAAAAAAGTCTTGAGCACTAGTTATATAAAACAGCTATTTTCGCAGCAATCTTCGGTTAATGAAATATTGAACCATCTTCAAGCTGAAAAAAAAATTCACCTAAAAGGATTGACAGGTTCATCCTTATCCTTTACTATCGAATCCTTATTTGAAAAAGCGGATAAAACATTTTTGATTTTAGCTAATGAAAAAGAAGAAGCTGCTTATTTACTGAATGATTTGGAAGAATTAATTAGTGATAAAAGTGTACTTTTTTATCCAAGTTCCTACCGAAGACCTTACCAAATAGAGGAAACAGACAATGCAAATGTACTACTCCGTTCGGAGGTTTTAAATAGAATTAGCTCTCGCAAAAAACCGTGTATTATTGTTTCCTATCCAGAAGCAATCTTTGAAAAAGTTGTAACTAAGAGAGAACTAGAAAAAAACACATTAAAAGTTTCAGTTGGAGAAAAAGTCTCTATCGATTTCATCAACGAAGTATTGTTTGAATACGAATTTAAACGTGTAGATTTTATTACAGAACCAGGAGAATTTTCTGTTAGAGGAGGTATTTTAGATGTATTCTCTTTTTCCAATGACAATCCGTACCGAATAGAATTTTTTGGTAACGAAATAGACAGCATTCGAACTTTTGATGTAGCTTCTCAACTTTCGATAGAGCAAAAGAATAAAATTACTATTATACCGAACTTCGAGAACAAATTTCTTGAGGAAAAAAGGGAGAGTTTCTTAGAATATATCAATCCCAAAACGACTTTATTTATTCAGAATACGGATTTGTTATTGACTAACTTAGATAAATTATTTGCTAAAGCTGAAGAAAGTTTCGGAAAATTAAATAAAGAAGTCAAACACGCTTCCCCCGAAGAATTATTTGTTAATCAAAAAGAGTTTTTAAAGCAAGCTTTGAATTTTTCGGTAGTAGAATTAAGTCCGAAACCGACTTTTAAAATTGAAAGTAGTTTCGAGTTTAATACCAAACCACAACCGTCTTTCAACAAACAATTCGATTTATTACTTGAAGATTTAAAAACGAATCGTCAAAACGGAATTAAAAATTATTTATTTTGTGCTAATGAACAACAGGCCAAACGTTTTCACGATATCTTCGAAACCATCTTTGATGATGATTCTGAATTAAATAAAACCAAAAGTAAGATGGTTCTTGACAACCATTTTGAAACAATAGATACTAAGTCAAAATCTTTAGACGAACAAGAGCAAGAACATTTTGCTAATGATTATGAAACGATTGTACTTCCGTTATACCAAGGATTCATTGACTATAATAATAAAATAGCTTGTTATACAGACCACCAAATATTTGAGCGTTATCATAAATTTTCTATTAAAAACGGTTACGCAAAAAAACAGAATATTACCTTAAAAGAACTCAATTCTCTTTCAGTGGGTGACTATGTGACACACATTGATCACGGAATAGGTAAATTTGGAGGATTGCAAAAAATTCAAGTAGAGGGTAAAACACAAGAAGCCATCAAACTTGTTTATGCCGAAAATGATATTGTGTACGTTAGTATCCATTCGTTACACAAAATTTCGAAATACAATGGTAAAGACGGGGCACCACCAAAAATTTATAAACTAGGATCTGGTGCCTGGAAAGCCTTAAAACAGAAAACAAAAGCCCGAGTAAAACATATTGCATTTAATCTAATTCAGCTATATGCCAAACGAAAATTGGACAAAGGTTTTTCTTTTGCTCCCGATAGTTATTTGCAACACGAGTTAGAAAGTTCATTTATCTATGAAGACACACCTGACCAATTAAAAGCCACCCAAGATGTCAAAGCTGATATGGAAAACGAACGGCCAATGGATAGATTGGTTTGTGGCGATGTAGGCTTTGGAAAAACAGAAGTTGCCATTCGTGCGGCATTTAAAGCAGTTGATAATAGTAAACAAGTAGCGGTTTTAGTGCCTACTACTATTCTAGCGTACCAACATTATAGAACATTTAGATCTCGATTAAAGGATTTACCAGTGAATGTAAACTATGTAAACCGATTTAGAACTGCTAAACAAAAAACAGAGATTTTAAAAGATTTAGAATCAGGGAAACTAGATATTATTATTGGAACACATCAATTGGTCAACAAGAACGTAAAATTTAAAGATTTAGGTTTGCTAATTGTAGATGAGGAACAAAAATTTGGTGTAAACGTAAAAGATAAATTAAAAACGATAGCTACTAATGTTGATACGCTAACTTTAACAGCGACCCCAATTCCGAGGACATTACAGTTTTCATTGATGGCAGCACGTGATTTATCGGTAATAACCACTCCTCCTCCTAACCGTTATCCTATCGAAACACAAGTAGTTGGTTTTAATGAAGAGACTATTCGTGATGCAGTTTCGTATGAAATTCAGCGTGGTGGTCAAGTATATTTCATCAATAACCGAATTGAAAACATCAAAGAAATTGCTGGAATGATTCAGCGATTAGTTCCAGATGCAAAAGTAGCTATTGGTCACGGGCAAATGGAAGGCAAACAGTTAGAGGATATTATGCTTTCGTTTATGGAAGGCGAGTTTGATGTATTAGTTGCCACGACTATTATAGAAAGCGGTTTAGATGTACCTAATGCGAATACCATTTTTATCAATAACGCTAATAATTTTGGATTGTCTGATTTGCATCAAATGCGTGGACGTGTAGGGCGTAGCAACAAAAAAGCATTTTGTTATTTCATAACACCTCCCTATTCTTCAATGACAGATGAAGCTCGCAAACGTATTCAAGCATTGACACAATTTAGCGATTTAGGTAGTGGTTTTAATATTGCGATGAAAGATTTAGAAATTCGTGGTGCTGGAGATTTATTAGGTGGGGAACAAAGTGGTTTCATCAATGAAATTGGTTTTGAAACCTACCAAAAAATCATGCAGGAAGCCATTGAAGAATTGAAAGAAAACGAATTCAAAGACCTTTATCCTGAAGAAAGTGACATTGAAACCAAAGAATACGTCAAAGACCTACAAATTGATACCGATTTTGAATTGCTTTTCCCTGATGATTATATTAATAGTGTAACAGAGCGTTTAAGTTTGTACAACGATTTGGCTATCATTAAAACTGAAGACAAATTACAAGAATATCAACAACAACTTGAAGACCGATTTGGAAAATTGCCAAAACCAGCATTAGCATTATTAGACAGCCTACGTATTAAATGGATTGCAACTCATTTAGGAATCGAAAAAGTTGTATTGAAACAAGGTAAAATGGTTTGCTATTTCATAGGTGACCAGCAGAGTGATTATTATCAATCAACACGTTTTCATAAAGTGTTACAATTTGTGCAACAAAATTCTAATCTATGTAAAATGAAAGAAAAAGAGACCAAAAACGGTCTCCGTTTATTATTAACTTTCGAAAATGTAAAATCGATTAAAAAGGCATTGGAGTTGATTGGAATGGTTTAAGCTTCCATTTCAATTAATTTTTTATTAAATCTTAAAACTTCATCTGTGTTTTTATTTTCAACGCGATTACAATTTATCAATCCGTTTTCAATTGCATTTAATATTCTATCTAAACCTCCATTTTCGAAAATGTTACTAATTTCTTTTTGTATTTCCCCTCCGTCAATCAGTGCTTCTTTCATTTCCTGAAGTGAATCGATATTAGAAATCGAAACAAAATTATCCTGATTGATGGTATTAATTTCATCATTTATTTTAAAAGTATATTGAATAATATCCTCAGATAAACTTGAAACCATTGAAGGAGTTACTTCAGATTTAGATTGTAAAGCTTGAATATCACTTATAATTAAATTTTTAATTTCAATAATTTTTCTATAAATATTAATTATTCTTTGTTGTTGTTGTATAAGTAGCAGATAATCCCTTTCTAAATTGAACTTAATGGATAATTTATAATGTGAAATAATAAAAAGATTATCCCATTCTTTGAACGTTTCATTGAAAAGCTTCTCTCTTTCATTAAAAATTTGGTTATACCCCTCTGCAATATTTTTTTTATTGTACTCAACCCCATTAAATTCAAACGATTTTATCTTTGTCTCATTATTTGCAATTTGAGCTGCTAGAGTCATTTTTTCTTCTAATTGAATTACTGGCTCCATTAATAGTTTTATCTCAGCTTTTAATTTATCGAGCCTCAGTCTAAACTCACCTTCAAAAGCAGTTTCTTGTTTTAAAACGCTTGTTTCTGGTATAGATATGAATCTATTTTGAAATGTATTTAGATATTCATCTACAAGATTGGAGTCCCTTGTTTCTGATTCAATAAAATTCTCAAATTCTATATCAGTTGCAAACTTATCGGGCTGTAAATTAAAATATTTATCATAAATAAATTTTGTCATTTCACATTGTACTTTCTCACTTTTAGAAAACAGTACCCAAGCAGAACGTTCATCTATTTCACATTCAACAAAAGGAGATTTTGCACTTTTTTCTCTTTGATCACTTGGTGGATGGCTAGCATACATACTAACACTTGAATTTTCATTTATCTCAAAGAACTTTTTAGAACCATTATCTTCAATTTCTAATGTATTATATTTCTCTTCTAGCAGAGGCTTGTTCTTTAAAGCATAATTAAGTTTATGATGATACAGATTAGATGTGAAAATATTTTTCTTAGAAGCATAATACGCATTGTTTAAAATTGTATTCCAATAATTAAAGCCATAATCTAATTTCCATAAAGCTGATACTATAGCAGTACTTCCAGCACTTTTTACGGCCACTTTGTCGGCATTAAACTCCATTTCTCTGGACAGAGAAGAATGCATAATGTTTAAGAACATATAAAACAACTCTAAAGCCTTTCTAATTAACCAAATTACAGGTGTAATTACCCAAGCGGCAGCTGAAAGTCTAATATCTGAATTTCGCCATTGATCCAATATATCATCCCATTTGTCTCTATTAAAAATCATATCGTGGATAATGGTGTTAGCACTATGAATATAACTACCTATTTTCATACTTTTTTGAGCGAAATGGCCAAATTCATGTGCCATTACTGCCTTAAATTCACTCAAATTCAATGTACTAACAAGTCCTAAACCAATTGTCAAATCCTTACCAGTTGGAAAAAACAAACTCAACCAAACATTCGTGTATCTTACATAAGCATTAACATCTGGGTCTATATAAATAGATTTTGGTTTAGGTGCTCCTGTTTCTTTACATATTTGATGAATAAATTCAAACAATTCTAAATTTTCATCCTTGTCTAATTTGATTCTATTTTCTGGTTGAATATTCCTTAACTTAAATACAAACTTAAATGTGAACAATAATAGCATTACTGAACCAGCTATTGCTCCTAATTTTATCAAAATGGTAAGCTTGTTTATAGTTTGAATTTCATAAAAAATAGCTTCTTTTACCAATAAAAATAATCCATAAATCATTGAAACATACAATACAAAAAATAGTATGATTCCTAGAATTGCTAAAGTAGATTTAAAGAAATATTCTTTTGATAAGTCTGTTAAATTTAAAGGGATTTGTTTTGGACTAGGCGCAATAATTTTTGTATTCATCAACTTAAAAATTTATGCAATATAAATATTACTGACAAAATAAAAAAAGGTTGCCTTGGCTTTAAGACAACCTTTTTTTATTCAAGTCCTTATCAAAAAAGCTGAATCGATTCTTAAAATTTAGATTTCACCTTTGAAAGATTATTTTTTATTTAGTTAACTTCAAATCTTTAATAATTTTGAAAGCCTTGTCTACTACTTCATCGTCAACCAAAACGGTAAACTCGTTAGATGTAGAAATCACTTCATAAATTACAATTCCTTCCCACGCTAAACGTTGGAAAATGAAATAATAAATACCTGGAGTAACCGTATTTTCTTTTGGCAGCTTTACTGTTATTGAAGAAAGATTCTCTAATTTTTGCGTTAATTTTTCTCCTTTAAAATGCTTATCAATCAAATGACTAAGTGCATCACTAAGTACAATATTTGTCTCATTTACTCCTCGAGAAGAAGTAAAAAACACATCAGGATGCTGATTCAACTCGGTAATAAGTTCCGCTTGTTTGTGAAAAATTGTATCAGATACTAAAAATGTATAATCATTTAATGAAGAACGCACTGTAATTTCACCAATTCCTTTTAAAACTTTTGTCACCTTATGATTTACCTGAAAACTCAAATCTTCAGAAAGACGTTTTAAAGCCATAATTATAGCTCCCTGCTTGACATCTTTACCTAATTCATTTTCTAATTCTTCTGTCATAATACGTGCTAAGGAAGTTAAATTAATAATTCCCTGAGCCAAAGCATTTAGCAAAAAAGGCTTTGATTTAATGTAGTTTTCAACTACAGATGATATCGTTTTCATAAATTTATGCTTAATTGCACAAAGTGCGAGTATGCAAAGTTAAAAAATAACAGTAAATGTTATAAATATAACAGTGTTATGTTTGCATAGCGAATTCTATAATTTTGTGAAATTTCTTTAAAAATGATAAAATGCATCCTCTAAATGCTCGATAGTGAAGTCATTGCCTTTTTTTAGGACTGCTATAATATCAAATCTGATTTCAAGGTCTAAATCTGTTTCTTGTACATATTCATCAATGGCTTTGACAAGCAGTTTTATTTTTTTCTTGTCAACAAAATCTTCTGGATTTCCAAAATCAACTGAGGTTCGGGTTTTTACTTCCACAACAACTAACCAATCTCCTTTACGAGCTATGATGTCAATTTCTGCTTTTTGCGCTTGGTAATTTCTTTCTAAAATCTCATAACCGTTCTCAAGCAGATAATCAACTGCTACCGCTTCTCCTTGTTTGCCTATTTCGTTGTGTTCTGCCATTTAGATATAAGATTTTTGATTTAAGATTTTTGAATGATGAAGTTTACTGTTTGTACTTTACTTCTTAAATCTGAAATCGTTAATCATCATTCATCAATCAAAAATTACTTTTGAACATTCATTATTCACATCCAAAGTCACTTGCGAACCAAATGGTAATGCTCTATTATCTCTTATATGTCCCGCTGGGAATTCATAAACAATAGGAATATTATATTTTTTAGTTACATCTTCAATAATTTGTAAAGCATCTTTGCCCCACGGAATATCATTGTCTTTCATTTTTGTCATTCCGCCCACAAGGATTCCTTTGATGCTTTCTAAACAACCATTACGCTTTAAATTCATCATCATTCGGTCAATATGATAGAGATACTCATCTAAATCTTCAATGAATAAAATCTTATCAGTACAATCAATAGCAGATGGAGAACCAAAAAGACTATATAAAATTGATAAATTTCCACCTACTAATTCACCTTTAGCAGTTCCAAATCTATTCATAGGATGTGGTAACAAATCGTATTCTAAGCGTTCGTGTCCAAAAAGAGCTACTTTCATACTTTCTTTTGCTTCTTTAGTAGCTTTTGCAACAGTAACAGGCATAATTCCATGAATAGATTTATAACCCATTGTATTCAAATGACTGTGTAAAACCGTTACATCACTAAAACCAACAATCCATTTTGGGTTTTGCTTAAATTTTGTAAAATCAAGTAAATCAACCATTCGAACTGTACCATATCCACCACGAACACACCAAATCATTTTAATGTTTGGATTGTCTAATTGATCTTGAAAATCTTTAGCACGTTGCTCATCGGTTCCTGCTAATTGATTTAAATCCAAACCTATAGAACTTCCAATTTTGACTTCTAAGCCCCAACTATTCAATAGTTCGATAGCGGGTTTTAGGTTGTCATCAATGTTTTTACGCGCTGTAGCGACAATAGCCACAGTATCGCCTTTTTTAAGATAAGGAGGTGTAATCATCTTTTTTTGTGAATAGGATAAATTTGAAACTAATAGTATTATAAATAAAATCCGAAGCATTTTCATTGTTTGTGTTTTCAAAAGTAATAAAAATGAGTAATAATTTTCGTCAATTACTGTATAATCGACTATTTTTGCAACTTAATTTTTGAAATCAGTTCAAATTTTATTCCAATTCATTTGATTAAAAAAAATAGTATGAGTACGAATCCAAAAAGATATACAATTACAGCGGCACTCCCATATACTAATGGTCCTATTCACATTGGGCATTTAGCTGGAGTTTATGTTCCTTCTGATATTTATGCACGTTATCTACGTTTACAAGGTAAAGATGTAGCCTTTATTTGTGGTAGTGACGAACACGGTGTGGCTATTTCTATGAAAGCCAAGAAAGAAGGTATAACACCACAAGAAGTAATTGATAAATATGACGGAATTATTCGTAAATCATTTGAAGATTTTGGAATTTCTTTTGATAACTATTCTCGTACTTCGGCTAAAATACATCACGAAACGGCATCTGCATTCTTCAAAAAAATGTATGATGAAGGGAAATTTATTGAAGAGGTAACTGAGCAACTTTATGATGAACAGGCAAATCAATTTTTAGCCGATAGATTTGTTATAGGGACTTGTCCTAAATGCGGAAACGAAGAAGCTTATGGAGATCAATGTGAAAAATGTGGAACTTCATTAAATGCAACCGATTTAATTAATCCAAAATCGACAATTACAGGAACAAAACCTGTTCTAAAATCGACTAAACACTGGTTTTTGCCCTTAAATCAATATGATGCTTTCTTGAAAGAATGGATTATTGACGGACATAAAAATGATTGGAAACCCAATGTCTATGGTCAAGTAAAATCGTGGATAGATGGCGGTTTAGAACCTCGTGCAGTAACCCGTGATTTAGATTGGGGTATTGATGTGCCTGTAGAAGGTGCAGAAGGTAAAAAACTATATGTTTGGTTTGATGCGCCTATTGGTTATATTTCATCTACTAAAGAATGGGCACAAAGAGAAGGAAAAGATTGGGAACCCTACTGGAAAGACCAAGATACCAAGTTGGTTCACTTTATAGGAAAAGACAATATCGTTTTCCACTGCGTGATTTTCCCAGCAATGCTTAAAGCACACGGCGATTATATTTTACCAGACAACGTGCCTGCGAACGAGTTCTTGAATTTAGAGGGAAACAAATTATCGACATCTAAAAACTGGGCAGTGTGGTTACACGAATACCTTTTAGACTTCCCTGAAAAGCAAGATGTATTGCGTTATGCCTTAACAGCTAATGCCCCAGAAAATCAAGATAACGACTTTACTTGGAAGTCTTTTCAAGCGAGAAACAACAATGAATTAGCGGCTATTTTCGGGAATTTTATTAATCGTGTAGTTGTTTTAACTAATAAATATTATAACGGAATTGTTCCTGCTCCAAATACTTTCACTGAAATAGATGAAGCAACTTTAACGGAATTAAAAGCCTACCCTTCAGTTATAGCATCTTCAATAGAAAGATATAGATTTAGAGAAGCTTTAGGAGAAATGATGAATGTTGCCCGTTTAGGAAATAAATATCTGGCTGATGAAGAGCCTTGGAAAGTTATTAAAACCGATGAAGAACGCGTGAAAACACAAATGTATGTAGCCTTACAAATTGCTTCTGCATTAGCAACTTTATGTGAACCGTTTTTACCATTTACATCAGCTAAATTGTCTAAAATTTTAAATATTCAACCAAATAATTGGAATTTAGAATTTGAAAATTGGAATTTAACAAAAGCTGGTCACCAAATAGGTCAAGCGGAAATATTATTTGCGCAAATCGAAGACACCGAAATCCAAAAACAAATTGATAAATTAGAAGCTACAAAAACAGCAAATAAAGCCGAAACAGCTTCCACAAAAAATAACATTATGCCACAGAAAGAAACAGCTACTTTTGATGATTTTTCAAAAATTGATTTACGTGTAGGAACGATTATCGAGGCAGAAAAAATGCCAAAAGCAGACAAACTTTTAGTATTAAAAGTGGATACAGGAATTGATGTTCGTACCATTGTTTCGGGAATAGCAGAACATTTCACTCCAGAAGAAGTTGTTGGCAAACGTGTAACCGTATTAGTAAACTTAGCCCCTCGTGCTTTACGTGGTGTAGAAAGCCAAGGAATGTTATTATTAACTCAAAATGCTGAAGGAAAATTAGTTTTCGTTAATCCAGAGGCTGAAGGAGTTGAAAATGGTGCAGCGATTGCTTAGATTTACGAAAAAATCGTTAAAATAAATTTTAAAGCGCTAAAAGTAGTATTTTAGCGCTTTATTTTTTAACTTTAAACGAAAAAATCGAGTATGCTAATTCGTTTTGTTGTCAGTAATTTTATGTCTTTTAAAGAAGAGACTGAATTCAATATGCTTCCTAGCAAAGGAAACGGTTCTAGATCATTAACACACCATATAAAGAAAACAAATTCAGGTGTTGAAGTATTAAAAACCGCTGCTATTTATGGTGCTAATGCAGCTGGGAAAAGTAATTTGGCAAAGGCAATTTCCTTTTTAAAGTCTATAGTAACAAGTGATGTTGAGTTTTTAGTTCCGCAAAGAAGTCGTTTTAGATTAGATGAAAATTATTTAGAAAAGTCGTCCACATTTAGAATTGAGTATTCTTATCAAGGAATACATTTTGACTATGCAGTAGAAATACATAAAGGTAAAATAATCGAAGAATGGTTGTATTTAATAGAATCTGTAGATAAAAGTAAAGAAGAACTATTATTTGAACGAAAAGATGATAAAATTACTTTTGGAAAGTATTTTAATGATAAAGAAGAAGTAAAATTTGTTACAAAATTTTTAAAGAAACAGCTTAAAGACAATGAAACAGTATTAAATACTTGTTATCTAGTTTTTGATAATAATAATATTTTAGATAAAATTGTTGACGCTTTTTCTAAAATTCACATAATTTATCCAAGTTCATACAATACAGAATACGCTAAATCAATTTTTTTAGGAGAAAAAAAATTAGAATTTGCAAATAAAATTCTTTCTGAAAGTGCTACTGGAATTGAAAAAATTGTAATTGCAAAAATACCTGCAAATGATTTTTTTGGAATTGATGATGAAAATTTTAAAAATAAAATAATAGATCAATTTGAAAATCTAAGAGAAAAAGCAAAAGAAGAAGATAAAGAGAAAAAGGCTTTGGTTTTTCAAAATGGAAAAGATTTTTTCAGTCTTATTAAAGAAGACAATAAATATCTAGTTCTAAATATTAATACCAAGCACGAAAAATCAAATTTTCCATTTGATTTTAGCGAAGAATCTGATGGAACAAATAGGTTATTTGAACTTTCACCAGCTTTAGAAGAATTAATTTTCGAAGATGATGTTACGTTTGTAATAGATGAGCTGGAAAGAAGTATACATCCATTATTGGCAAAACAACTTTTAAAATTATATTCAGAAAGTTCTAAAACGAATAGTCAATTGATTTTTACTACCCACGAAAGTCATTTATTAGATGACGAATTATTACGTCGTGATGAAATTTGGTTCACGGAGAAAAAAGCAGATGGTAGCACAGAATTCTATCCTTTAAGTAATTTTAACCCTAGAGGGGACAAGGTTTTGGAGAGGGGATATTTACAAGGAAGATATGGTGGGATTCCATTTTTAGGTGATTTTTCTAAATTGGTTAAAGAAGAATTTTAATATCCAATGGAGAGAAAACGATTTAAAATTCAAGATTACAATAAACGAGAAGCTTTTGAAGATGCTACGAGATTTTTTATTGTTTACGAAGGCGATAAAGAACTTCATTATTTTCAAATGATAAATCATCTCTATTTACCTCCTAAGAAAGCAAGTATAATTCACATTTTAGAAAAAGACACAGTTATTGGCTCACAACCAAAAAAACTAATTGAGAGAGTTAAATTTTTCATTGAAAACCCTCCTAAAGACTTATCTGTAACACCTACAGAGGATGACAAGTTTAGGTTTGTATTAGATGTTGATGATCATCCTAAAGAACAATTTCCTGAACTTAACAAATACTGCAAAGACTTAAAAGATGCAAATCTATATATAAGTAATTTTTGCTTTGAAGTATGGCAATATCTACATTTAGACGAGGCTCATAAAATTAAAAGCAATACAAGTGCTGAAATGAAAACAGAAGTAGGTGCCAAACACACCGAATCAAAAATGAAAAATTTCCCTAAATCTTACTTAGAGAAAGATAGAATAGAAAAAGCAATAGAAAGAGCTAAAATAGCTGACACCAATAAAAATGATTTCTTCCCAGTAGAAAAGTCAACGAAAGTATATTTGTTGATGGAAGAATTATTAAATTATTCAACCTTAAATAAAGAAGTAAACAATCCAGAAATTGTATAATATGACCCCAAAAGTAATTGCTTTTGATGCTGATGATACCCTTTGGCACAACGAACCCTATTTTGATGAAGCACAGGAAAAATTCTGTGGTTTGTTTCAAGATTATGCTTCAAAACAAGAAATTTTGACTTTGATTTTAAATCATCAAGTTAAAAATTTACCTATTTATGGGTTTGGGATAAAAGCGTTTACTCTTTCTATGATAGAATCAGGTTTAGAGTTAACGAATCATGAAATTTCAGGCAAAGCAATTGATAAAATTCTTCATATAGGAAAAGATTTATTACAAAAACCTGTAGAATTACTCCCTAATGTAGAAGAAGTACTTCAAGAATTAAAAAGTAAATACAAATTAATTGTAGCTACAAAAGGCGATTTAAAAGACCAACACAGAAAGTTACACGATTCGGGACTTGGACATTATTTCCATCATATTGAAGTAATGAGCGATAAAACCGATTTAGATTATACTAAAATGTTACGCCGATTAGATATTCATCCGCAAGATTTTATGATGATTGGAAATTCCTTAAAATCGGATGTATTGCCTGTTTTAAATATTGGTGGTTTTGGAGTACATATTCCGTATCATACCACTTGGGAATACGAAAAAATCGATTTTGAAATTAAACACGATAACTTCAAAGCAATTGAAAATATTAAAGAAGTATTATCTTTGGTTTAATGAAACAAAAGTTAGACCTCAATTCTTGGAACCGTAAAGAACACTTCGAATTCTTTTCCGCAATGGAAGAGCCTTTTTACGGTATAACACAAACTATTGATTGTACTAATGCCTATGAAACTGCAAAGGAACTAGGAATTTCTTTCTTTACTTATTATTTACACAAAACAATGGTTGCAGTAAATGCCATTGAAAACTTCAGATACCGAATCATTGACAATGAAGTCTATGTTTATGACCAAATTGATGCATCGGCTACCATAATGCGAGAAGACAAAACTTTTGGCTTTTCACACATAAAATTCGACGAAGATTTGTTGCAATTTTCAAAAAATGTGGATGCTGAAATTGCCCGAATTCAGACTACACAAGGCTTGTTTACAAGAGATTTTTCTGAAAAGAATTTGATACATTTCTCAGCATTACCTTGGATAAATTTCACTTCAATATCGCACGCTCGGGGTTTTTCATATCCTGATAGTTGTCCTAAAATTTCTTTTGGAAAACTAACAGATTTAAATGGGCAGAAAACGATGCCAATGTCTATGCATGTACATCACGGATTGATTGATGGGTATCACATAGGATTGTTTTTAGAAGAATTTGAAAAACAAATGAATGTTTAATTCGTTAAAATCCTACTAATAAAAAAATGATAAAGTAAAAAACTTTGTACCTTTGCATCACAATAACTTTTAATATAAAAGAATATGTATCCAGAAGAAATGGTAAAACCTATGCGTGAAGAGTTAACTAGCAACGGTTTTCAAAATTTATATACAGCAGAAGAAGTAAAAAATGCATTGGCAAAAGAAGGCACAGCTTTAGTGGTTGTAAATTCTGTTTGTGGTTGTGCAGCACGTAATGCTCGTCCAGGAGCTGTAATGAGCTTATCTGGTGATAAAAAACCAAGCCAATTAATTACTGTTTTTGCAGGTGTAGATAAAGAAGCGGTAGAAGCCGCACGTGCAGAAATGTTCCCTTTTCCACCATCATCACCAGCAATGGCATTATTCAGAAATGGTGAATTAGTGCATATGTTAGAGCGTCACCATATTGAAGGTCGCCCAGCAGAAATTATTGCCGAAAACTTAAAAGACGCTTACAACGAGTTTTGCTAATTACAAAACGTTATCTAAAATGTCATTTAGGGTAAAACTTAAATGACATTTTTTTATTTTTGTCAAAACAATTAAGTAATGCAAAAACTGTTATCCTATCCGTTATCTATTATATTCTATTTTTGCTTTGGATTATGCTTGGTCATTTTTCATCCCATACAATGGATATGTATAAATGTTTTTGGTTATAATGCACATAGATGGAGTGTAGCAATCCTAAATTGGTTCTTGGTACGCACCACTCATATTTTAGGAACCACTTACAATATAAAAGGTACAGAAAATATTCCTAGTAATAAACCATTAATTATTGTTGCCAATCATCAAAGCCTTTATGACATACCGCC
Source organism: Limnohabitans sp. (assembly GCA_030053945.1). GTDB lineage: Bacteria > Bacteroidota > Bacteroidia > Flavobacteriales > Flavobacteriaceae > Flavobacterium. The sequence goes on along the minus strand of JASGCW010000002.1, from coordinate 113,797 downwards.
ATTTATCTGGTTTTTAAGAAAATGTCACCCAAAATTTATTAGCAAAAAAGAATTGGGAAAAGGCATTCCTAGTGTCTCTTTTAATTTACGCCACGGAGGTTCGGCACTAATTGACCGAAAAGACCCTAAACAAGCACTCCCTGAAATAAAACGAGTAGCCGAATATATAAATCAAAATAATTACTCCGTTGTCATTTTTCCAGAAGGTACTAGAAGCAAAACAGGAATTCCTAAACCTTTTTCTGTCAATGGTTTAAAAATGTTGTATAAATTTGCACCCGATGCATATTTTTTACCTGTAACCATAAACAACTCTTGGAAAATGACTCGTTTTGGTCAATTTCCATTAGGATTAGGAAACAGAATAGAGCATACGATTCATCCTCCGTTAAAAATTTCTGATTTTAGTTTTGATGAAATACTAGAAAAAACGGAAACAATAATTAAATCGAATATAAAAAATTAATCAACTAAGCCCCCCTTAGTCTAAACACCACAACTAATGTCTATACAAAATGTGCGTCGCGAAGTGATGCAATTCTTAGAAAAAAATATTGAATCTTTCGTAGATAGCTATTTATTGCCTGTTGAAAAAATATGGCAGCCAAGTGATTTATTACCCAATTCTGAAAGTGAAACTTTTCTTGAAGATGTAAAAGAATTAAGAGAAATTGCCAAAGATTTACCGTATGACTTTTGGGTGGTACTTGTGGGTGATACGATTACAGAAGAAGCATTGCCTACATACGAATCTTGGTTGATGGATGTTGAAGGAGTTTCTCAAAAAGGAGAAGGAGGAGATAATGGTTGGGCAAAATGGCTTCGACAGTGGACAGGAGAAGAAAACCGTCACGGGGATCTATTAAACAAATATCTTTATCTTTCTGGGCGTGTTAATATGCGAGAAGTAGAAATCACTACACAACATCTAATAAACGATGGTTTTGATCCAGGAACCGATAGAGATCCGTATAAAAACTTTGTTTTTACTAGTTTTCAAGAATTAGCAACTTATGTTTCTCATAATCGTGTAGCTCAAATTGCTAAAAAATTTGGTGATCATAAATTATCGAAAATCTGTCGATTAATTGCTGGGGATGAAATGCGCCATCATCACGCTTACTCAGATTTTGTAGATAGAATTTTCAAAATAGATCCGAGTGAAATGATGCTATCTTTTCAATATATGATGAAGCAAAAAATCACTATGCCTGCTCATTTAATTCGTGAATCTGGTGAGGCGATAGGCACTGCCTTTGAAAAATTTTCCGAATCAGCTCAAAGAATAGGTGTATATACTGCATTAGATTATGTTGATATTTTACAAAAATTAATTGATCGTTGGGAAATTGAAAAAGTATCAAACTTGACTGACGAGGCCGAAAAAGCACGTGATTACTTAATGAAATTACCTGCAAGAATGACAAAAATAGCTGAACGCCTAGTTGTTCCTGCTGAAGAAAAAATATTCAAATGGGTTCAACCAGCATTAGAAGTCTAAAATGCATCTGATTGAAAAAACGACTCTATTTGTAAAAGAGAAGTTACAAAATGCCGAAGGTGGTCACGATTGGTTTCATATTGAGCGGGTCTATAAAAATGCTTTACTAATTGCTTCTGAAGAAAAATGCGATAAAACAGTAGTAGCAATAGCAGCCTTATTACACGACATTGCCGATAGTAAATTTTATGATGGTGACGAAACCATAGGTCCTAAAACAGCTCGAACTTTTTTAGAAAGTGAAAATGTCAATTCTGAGACAATAGACCACGTTATCAATATTATTGAAAACATTTCATTTAAGGGAGGAAATTTTGAAAAAAAATTCCAGTCTAAAGAACTTGATATTGTCGAAGATGCAGATAGGTTAGATGCCATAGGTGCTATTGGAATAGCTCGTACATTCAATTATGGCGGATTTAAAAATAGAGTAATCTATGACCCTGAAATACCTCCTAAGTTGAATATGACTAAAGAAGAATACAAGAAAAGTGAAGCTCCAACCATCAATCATTTTTATGAAAAGTTATTACTTCTCAAAGATAAAATGAATACACAAACTGGAAAAAAAATTGCTGCTCAACGTCATTTGTTTATGGAGCAGTTTTTAGAGCAGTTTTATGAGGAATGGGAAGGGAAGAATTAATATTCAGTTCACAGTCACAGTAACCAGTTTTTGATCACTGTGGCTGTAAACTGTGACTAAAAAACATCAATTCCCCTTAAACTCCGCTTTTCTTTTCTCTAAAAAAGCTGTTGTTCCTTCTTTAAAATCGGCGGTAGCAAAACACTCTCCAAATTTTTGAATTTCGACATCAAAACCGTTTACTCCATCTTGGTAATTAGCATTAACCGCTTCAATTGCTTTAGAAATAGCTACAGGAGAATTTCGTTGAATCTTATCCGCTATAGTCATATAAGTTGAAAATAAATCTGCTTGAGGAACTACGTGATTTACTAATCCAAAATCTTTAGCGGTATTAGCATCTATCATTCCAGCTGTCATAATCATTTCCATAGCACGACCACGACCTATTAATTGTGCCAAACGTTGTGTTCCTCCATACCCTGGAATTACTCCTAATGAAGTTTCTGGCAATCCCATTTTTGCATTATCTGAAGCTATACGGAAATGGCAAGACATCGCTAATTCTAAACCTCCACCTAAAGCAAAACCATTAACGGCTGCAATTACTGGTGTTTTCATATTTTCAACAAAACTAAACAACAACTCTTGTCCTTTTCTTGCTAATTCAGCACCTTCTTTGTCAGAAAAATGTGCAAACTCAGAAATATCTGCTCCCGCTACAAATGCTTTTTCTCCACTTCCTGTAATGATAATCGTTCGCACCATTTCATTTTCATCTAATTTTTTTAAACATTCGTGCAACTCTTTTATAGTTTCAGAATTGAGTGCATTTAATTTCTCTGGACGATTTATAGTAACTTTTGCTGTAAATTTTTCGTGTTCTACTAGAATGTTTTTAAATTCCATATTTATTGATTTATGATAGGTAAAATAACTTTAAAGGTTGTTCCTTGATTTAATTTGGATTCAAAAGTAATACTTCCGCTATAATTTTCGATAATATTTTTGATGATTGCCAAGCCTAATCCCATTCCACTTGTTTTAGTAGTAAATTTAGGTTCAAAAATACGTTCAAAATCTTCCTCAGCTATTCCTTTTCCATTGTCTTGCACTTTGATAATAGCATTTGTACCCTCTTTTTTTACTGAGACAACAACTTTCTTATCTTCTTTTTCTTCAGGTATTGCTTGCAAGGCATTTTTAACTAAATTAGTAATAATTCTAATCAATTGCGTTCTATCAATCCTAGTAATAATTTCTTTCGAACTAGGGAAAAATTCAATACAATCTTCATTAAAAATGTCCAATGCCATATGAACAACCTCAACCACATCGAGTGTTTCATTTTGTTGTGCTGGCATCGATGCAAAATTTGAAAATGCTGATGCAACAGCACTCATAGTGTCAATTTGTTGTATTAATGTTTTTGAATAATCGGCTAATTTTTGATTAATATTCGGGTCCTGACTATCAAATTTTCTTTGAAAACTTTGCACTGTTAGTCGCATTGGCGTTAACGGGTTTTTAATTTCATGTGCTACCTGTTTTGCCATCTCGCGCCAAGCTCCTTCTCTTTCAATTTGAGCTAATTTGTTTGCGCTTTCTTCTAATTCATCTATCATATTATTATATGACTGGATTAGACTATCTATTTCTGGAGTATTAGCAATCAATTCAATTTTTTTGTTTTTCTCAACAAAACTGGTTCTATTTAAACGTTGAGAAATCGTTTCCAAAGATTTTGTAATATATCGAGATATATAATAGGCTAACCAGATAGAAATTGCTAGCATACCTAAATAAACTACACTGAAAAGGGTTAAAAACTTTTGAATCTCGCTTTTATAAAAAGTATTATCCTCTTTATAAGGCAAACGAATAATGCCTATAGGCTTATTTTCAATGTGGTCCATCAGATAACTGTACGAAAATTGAAATTTTTCACCATTTTTTTCAGTTACATCTACATATCGTTGTGAAGCTGACTTTTTAACGCTCCTCAAAATATAATCAGGAATATTTATAGATACTTGCCCTCTAATCATTGGTGCTTTTGACGTAACCAATAAACGACCTGTTAGGTCACAAATATCAACTTCGATGTTGTGAATGTCAGATATTTCAAAAATTTTTTCTCTAAAAATAAGTGAGATATTAAACGTAGTAAGTGGATGAGGAGTAGTCTCTAATACATATTCAATATGTTGTTTAATCTGTTCTTCTTTTCTGAGTAAACGATCCTGATGGTATTCTTCACTTTCATATTGAAAATGCAAGATAGACACCAAGGCAATCAGGATTGATGATATTAATGTGACTAGAATCATTGCAATAAAGATTCTAGCACGAAGTGATAAATTTTGTCCTGAAAAAGGGGTGTTCATTACGTATTGCGCTGTCTTACTTTTTTATAAAATTTATATCCTAACATTAAAAGTACTGAAAAAAGTATAATTCCAATAACTCCGAATATCCAATTCACTGCATTTTTTAGAATTACTAAAAAAACCACGGCAAACAAGATGATGGTCGCACCTTCATTCCACAGTCTAAAAAAACTTGAAGTATGCTTTACTTCGTCTTTTTGCAGCTGTAAAAAAATTTGGTGGCATTTCAAATGGTATAAATACAATAAAAACACAAATCCCAACTTTACGTGCATCCATGATTGGGTAAGCCAAAAACTACCAATATCTGTAAATAGCAACATCCAAAAAGCAAAAATACTCGCTAAAACCGCACTAGGCCAAGTGATGATATACCATAAGCGATATTGCATTAGTTGGTATTGCTTAATCAAAATACTTTGCTCTGGTTCAGGTTTTTGTTTGGCTTCCGCGTGATAGACAAACAAACGTACTATGTAAAACAATCCTGCAAACCAAGTGATGATAAAGATGAGATGTAGGGATTTTAGATATTCATACATACTAAAGTAATTTTTTAATTTCCATTTTTTCTCTAGTTAAAATTGTTCCGCAAACTGAAGCATTCTTCTCAAATTTTTCTCCTCAAAATTCCTCCCATATTTTTCTGTCAATTGTCGTGACAGTGTAACGACAATTTGCTTTCCATAATCTGCTCTTTTATTTTCTAAAATAGAATCATTTATTTTTGTTCCAACTTGCCAAAACAATTGTGTCAAAATACTATTACTTTGAATAACTGCCTTATGCTTACTTTGTTCAATTAACAAAGAAATAATCATTTAATAAGTTTTCTAAAGAAAAAAGCTTATCTGATTCTATCATAAAATTAAACTTGAAACCTGAAACTTCAAACAAATTAATTAGCCCAATCCTTTATCCAACTCGCAATAGTATCCATCCACGCCTCATCTTCATTCAAACACGGAATAGCTTTAAAATTTTCACCTCCGTTTTCTTTGAAGTCTTCATCGGCACGCATTGCAATTTCTTCCAGTGTTTCCAAACAATCTGCTACGAAGGCTGGAGTAACTACCGCTAGATTTTTTATCCCTTTTGCTGGCATTTTATTGATTTCAACGTCCGTATAAGGTTCTAACCATTTATCTCCCGCTAAACGTGATTGGAATGTTTCGCTATATTTTTCCTTTGGAATACCTAATAATTCTACAACCTGACGTGTGGTTTCAAAACACTGATGACGGTAACAAAATTCGTGCGCTGGTGAAGCTGTAACACAACAACTACTATTGATTTTACAATGCGATTTGGTCACATCTGTCTTGCGGATATGACGCTCTGGAATTCCGTGGTAAGAGAATAATAAATGGTCGTAGTCAAAACCTTCTAAATGTCTTTTAATTGAATCTGCCAAGTTCTGGATATAATCTTTTTTATTATAAAACGAATTAATCACAGTAAATTTCATTTCTGGGAAATGCTTTTTACGAAGCTCTTCGGCTAAAACTAGAATCGTTTTCGTAGAGGCCATTGCATATTGAGGATACATTGGTAACAACAACACTTCGGTAACACCTTTATCTTTTAACTCTTGTAAGCCTTTTTGAATAGTCATCGTACCATAACGCATCGCTAATGCAATAGGAACATCTACTCTATTTTGAACTTTCTTTTGAACATTTTTTGATATTACCACTAAAGGCGAACCTTCTTTAGTCCAAATTTTCCCATAAGCGTGTGCCGATTCTTCAGGTCGTTTACGCAAAATAATGCCTCTAACTAAAAAAGCTCTTAATAAATACGGAACATCAATCACGTATTTATCCATTAAGAACTCATCTAAATATGGTTTTACATCTTTTGGATCTGGACTTTCAGGCGAACCTAAATTAACTAATAAAACTCCTTTCATTTTTCTTATTGACTTAATGATTTAAAGATTCAAAGACAATAGGACTAACTTTCATCCTTTTTATTCTTTACTCCTTCAATCTATTTTTTTAATTACTTTTCTCTAACAAATATTTTTTAGGCGTAGTACCAAATTTCTTTTTAAATGCAGCTATAAAATGACTGCCAGTACTATAACCAATTTTTAATCCTGCTTCATTAACATTATAGGAACCCGAATCTAAAAGATTTCGGGCGTATTCCATTTTATAATCAAACAAAAAACCATACACTGTATCTCCATAAATTTGTTTGAAACCTATTTTGAGTTTTTTCAAATTCAATCCCACTTGATCAGCCAACCCTTGCAAACTTGGTGGTTCCGCCATATTTGCAATAATAATCTCTTTAGCTTTCTTTATTTTTTGAACGTTTTCCTCATCAATCAAAAATGGACATTGTTCGATACTTGGATCTACACTTTTGTTAAACAACAGACTCAACAATTCATATCCTTTACCTTTATAATACAAATTCTTGATATTCGGATTTAGATTGTAGTGAAACATCTGATTCAGAACAATAGCCATTGAAGGCGAAATATTTTCCTCACCATAATATTTCTTATCTCTATTTTGATCACTTAAAAAAGGAATATGATCTGCTTCAGAAGTGAATAAACCGTGAAATTTCTTTATCGAAATCAAAATGGTTATAATCCAAGTTTTTGGACTAATATCGATATGCAATGGCAACTCTTTCTCTGGATTATAGAAAAGAAGCGATTTTTCTTCCTTTAAATCTAAAGTATAATTCCCTTGATTAAAGATAAATTTAGCCTTACCCTTTAGTCCAAAATGAAACTGAATAAGACCAGTTTTTACTGGACGCTCGTATTTCATTTCTTCATCGGCATCATTTTGAAAACGAATTAAAATAAACTCATCATCAATTTTTATTTCTTCAGCAGAACTCATAGCGATACTTTTTTCATTCTAATTCAAGTTCAGAATCCCGATTATCAACTCTTTTTATTTAGAATCATTCTATATAAATAAGAATAACTTGAATTTAAAGCAAAAATAAAATAAATATCGCTAAAAAAACCTAATCACTATCAAAATAACTTATAACGACACAAATAGTCCTTATAGCGTTATTTTTGTTTAGATAACTAAATTACTTTTGCTATATTAATATGTTATAGGATTTAATGAGTCAGCATACCCCTGTGAAAACCACCACCTTCTATGCTATTGGGCTAAGCTATTTAAAAGCGGATGCCGAAATGCGAGGTAAATTTAGTTTAGATGAAAAAGCAAAAAACGCTTTGCTAATTCAGGCTAAACAAGAAGGTATTGAAAGTTTGATTGTAACCTCAACTTGTAACAGAACCGAAATCTATGGTTTTGCACAACATCCGTTTCAGTTAATAAAATTGCTTTGTGATAATAGCCAAGGAACAGTTGAAGATTTTCAAAAAGTTGCTTATGTTTATAAAAGCAAAGAAGCTATCACGCATCTATTTCGTGTAGGCACTGGTTTAGACAGCCAAATTTTAGGTGATTTCGAGATCATTTCTCAAATCAAAACAGCTTTTATGCTTTCTAAAGAAAAAGAATTGGCTAATGCTTATATGGAGCGATTAGTAAATTCGGTTATTCAGGCAAGTAAACGAGTTAAAAACGAAACCGAAATTTCTTCGGGAGCAACTTCAGTTTCTTTTGCATCAGTTCAATATATTTTCAAGACTGTTCCAAATATTTCTGAAAAGAATATTTTACTATTTGGCACTGGAAAAATTGGAAGAAATACGTGCGAAAATTTAGTCAAACATACAAAGCACGATCAAATTACTCTTATCAACAGAACAAAAGATAAAGCAGAAAAATTAGCAAAAAAACTTGATGTAGTTGTAAAAGACTACGCAGACTTACAAGTAGAAATACAAAAAGCAGATGTGCTAGTTGTGGCTACAGGAGCACAAAATCCAACCGTTGATAAAGCAATCTTGAATTTAAAAAAACCGTTGCTTATTTTAGATTTGTCTATTCCAAAAAATGTAAATGAAAATGTTCAAGAGGTTGAGGAGGTGACTTTAGTCCATATGGATCATTTGTCACAAATTACAGATGAAACACTAGAAAATAGAAAAAAATTCATCCCACAAGCAGAAGCAATCAACGAAGAAATAATTGAAGAATTTATCACTTGGACAAAAGGTCGCAAATATGCTCCCACAATTCACGCTTTGAAGGCAAAACTAAATGCCATCAAAGAAAAAGAAATGCAGGTGCATCGCAAGAAAATTGCAAATTTTGACGAAGAACAAGTTGAAATGATTAGTAATAAAATCATTCAAAAAATCACCAATCATTTTGCAAACCACTTAAAAGACGAAAACACTTCTGTAGATGAAAGCGTCGATTGGATACAACGTGTTTTTCAACTTTAAACCTGAAACTTGAAACTTGAAACCAAAAACAATAAGAATAGGAACCCGCGACAGCGAATTAGCCCTTTGGCAAGCACATACCGTTGAAAAAAAGCTAAATGATTTAGGTTATAAAACTGAAATTGTAGCCGTAAAATCTCAAGGCGATATTATACTTGACAAACCTTTATACGAATTAGGAATTACTGGAATTTTCACTAAAACACTAGATGTAGCAATGCTCACTGGACAAGTAGATATTGCGGTGCATTCTATGAAGGACGTGCCAACAGCTTTACCCCAAGGCATTGTACAAGCAGCAGTTTTAGAAAGAGCAAATACTTCTGATATTCTTGTTCACAAGGGAAATATAGATTTTCTAGAAACTGAAGGAACCATAGCGACTGGTAGTTTGCGTCGTCAAGCACAGTGGCTACATAAATACCCACAACACAAAACCGTTGATTTACGCGGAAATGTAAATACACGTCTTCAAAAGCTTGAAGAAAGTGATTGGGGCGGAGCAATTTTTGCTTCGGCTGGATTAGAACGTTTAAACTTGAAACCTGAAACATTTATCAATCTAGATTGGATGATTCCTGCGCCAGCACAAGGCGCAATGCTTGTAGTTGCTATGGCTGAGGACACATTTGCTCTTGAAGCTTTATCTGAGTTAAACCATATAGAAACCGAAATTTGTACTTATATCGAGCGACAGTTTTTAAGAACATTAGAAGGAGGCTGTACTGCTCCAATCGGAGCTTTGGCAACCTATAATGAAAAGACAGATTGTATCGATTTCAATGGAGCGTTATTCTCCATTGATGGAAAACAAAAACTAGAAATCAAACGTTCTTTTGATATTTCTGAATGGAAAAAATTAGGATTTAATTGTGCCAAAGAAATTCTTGAAAATGGTGGTGTTGATTTAATGAAAGAAATAAAATCGCAATTAAAAAAATAATTCGTGTATTCGTGGCAGAAAACCTTCGCATATTATCTACAAAAGTTTTACTTCCTAATCAGAAGCAATTTTTATTGAATGCTAATTTTTCTGTAGTAGAAGCTGATTTCATATCTACGAATTTTACCTCCCCGCCTTTGGAAGTGTTGGGGGGAGCTCTAATCTTCACTAGTCAAAATGCCGTTAATGCAATTTTAGCATCCGAAAACAGTAACAATTTAAAAGAAAAAAAGGTTTTTTGCGTTGGTATAAAAACAAAAGCACTCTTAGAAACTAATGGATTTACAGTAGAAGCTTTTGCAGGTTATGCCGAAGATTTAGCAGAAATAATTTCATTAGTTTACGCTAATTTGAGTTATACTTTTTTTTGCGGAAATTTACGCCGTGATGTGTTGCCAGAAAAACTAAAAGAAGCAAACATCACTTTCAACGAAATTGAAGTTTATAAAACCGAGCTAACCCCTCAAAAAATAACTTCAAAATTTGATGGAATATTATTTTTCAGCCCCTCAGGAGTTGAAAGCTATTGTAAAGAAAATAAAATAACAGATGAAATGTGTTTTTGCATTGGAAATACCACAGCAGAAGCACTTCAAAATAAAACAGAAAATATTATAATCGCAAACCAACCTTCAGTTGAAAACACGATTATTCAATGTATTAATTATTATAAAAATTAAGTTTGTTATTCAGATTACTGAAGACTAAAAACTGAACACTGAACACTATGATAAAGAACGACCTATTCTTAAGAGCTTTAAAAGGAGAAACTGTTGAACGTCCACCGGTTTGGATGATGCGTCAAGCAGGAAGATATCTACCAGAATTCCGAGCATTACGTGACAAATATGATTTCTTTACACGTTGCGAAACCCCAGAATTAGCAGCCGAAATTACAGTGCAACCTATTCGTATTGTAAAACCAGATGCAGCTATTTTGTTTTCAGACATTCTAGTAGTACCTAGAGCTATGGGAATTGATGTGGAATTAAAAGACAATATAGGTCCTATTATCCCCAATCCAATTCGTTCTATGGAACAGGTGAACCAAGTGTATATTCCAGAAATTAACGAATCACTAGGTTATGTAATGGATGCTATCAAGTTAACTAAAGAAATGCTTAACGATGAAGTGCCATTAATAGGGTTTGCTGGTTCACCATGGACTATTTTTTGTTATGCTGTAGAAGGAAAAGGTTCAAAAAGTTATGATACTGCTAAAGGTTTTTGTTTTTCACAACCCGAAGCGGCGCATACATTATTACAAAAAATTACAGATACGACTATTTTATACTTAAAAGAAAAAGTTGCTAGTGGTTGTAATGCCATCCAAATTTTTGATTCTTGGGGAGGAATGTTATCTCCTGTAGATTATGCAGAGTTCTCTTGGAAGTACATCAACCAAATTGTAGAAGCTTTAGCCCCTATTACAGAAGTAATTGTTTTTGGAAAAGGATGTTGGTTTGCGTTAAACGAAATGTCAAAATCGAAAGCATCTGCTTTAGGAGTAGATTGGACTTGTTCACCTAAAAATGCACGTTATTTAACGGGTGGAAATATTACCCTTCAAGGAAATTTTGATCCTTCTCGTTTGTTATCACCTATACCAACTATCAAGAAAATGGTACACGAAATGATTGACGAATTTGGAAAAGATAAATATATAGTGAATTTAGGACACGGAATTTTACCTAATATTCCTGTAGATCACGCTAAAGCGTTTATAGAGGCTGTGAAAGAATATCAAAAGTAATTCGCCAAAATGGTAAACTTAACAAATTTTATTATAACCTCTTTAAATTCAACGGATTCAAACCAGTTGTACGATTTTATTGTAAGTAATAAAAAAAGATTAAGTTACTATTTTCCAGTTACTTTAGAAATGAATAATTCTCTGGAGAAAACAAAAATATATATTTCGACAAAGACCAAAGAAATAAGTGAAAAGACAAATTTTACTTTTGCAATTCGAGATAGATATAGCCAAAAAATAGCTGGATTAATCATTATCAAAAAAATAAATTGGAATAAAAAGCAAGGAGAGTTAGCGTATTGTATTGGTTCTGAATTTGAAGGGAAAGGAATTACAACATTTGCCATTAAAGAAATGATAAAATTTGCTTTTAATGAATTAGGTTTAAATACACTTCAAATAATTGCACATAAAACCAATATTGGCAGTTGTCTAGTCGCAGAAAAAAACGGCTTTATCTGGCAACAAACATTAATAAATGAATTTACACCAACAAACCAACAACCTTTAAATATGGAATTATATGAACTACACAATAAAAAATAATCCACTACAAAAAATAAAATTGCTATTTCTAGTTTTAATCGCTCAAAACGTATGCTCTCAAACAAGCGTAAAAGCTAATGTAACCACTATTTTAGGTTTTCCACAAATAGGAATAGAAACAGCTCTAGGCAAAAAAACATCCTTTCAAATAGATGCATTTGCTTCATTATGGAAATCATTTAATGAAGCACCTTTTGAAGTATATATGGTATTTCCAGAATTTCGTTATTACCCTAAAAAAACTATGGATGGTTTTTTTGTAGGCGGGCATATTGGAGGCTCTGCGTATAATTTTCAAAAATGGAACTACATCAATACAGATTTTTATCAAAAAGGATATAGTATAATGTATGGTGTCACTATAGGATATCAAATTCATATTAATGACAGATTCGCTTTAGAAGCTTTTCTAGGTGGTGGGCACCAAGAAGGATTTTACAAAGGTTATCGCTTGAGTGATGGCAGTCGCTATGAAACTGCTGATAATTTTAACAAAAGTGGTGAATGGTTGCCTTATCGCGGTGGGATAATGGTGGTTTACAAACTAGGTAAGAAAAAAAATGAAGAATAAATTTTATACATATATTCAAACGCTCCAAGATCAAATTTGTAAAGGGATAGAAGATTTAGACGGAGTTGCAAAATTTCGTGAAGATTTATGGGATAGACCCGAAGGTGGAGGTGGTCGCACCCGAGTAATTGAAAATGGTCAAGTTTTTGAAAAAGGCGGTGTAAACATTTCTGCTGTTCACGGCAAACTACCAGATACTATGCAGAAAATGTTTGGCGTAGGCGAAGCAGATTTTTTTGCTTGTGGATTGAGTTTAGTAATTCACCCTAAAAACCCAATGGTACCTACAGTTCACGCAAATTGGCGTTATTTTGAAATGTATGACCCTTCGACTCCGCTTATGGCAGGTGAAAGGAAAATTATCAACCAATGGTTTGGCGGAGGTCAAGACCTGACACCTTATTATTTATTTGAAGAGGACGCAATTCATTTTCATCAAACTTGTAAAACAGCTTGTGACAAACATAATCTTGAATTTTATCCTAATTATAAAAAGAAATGTGATGAATATTTCTGGAATGCACACCGTAACGAAGCCCGTGGCGTAGGAGGATTGTTTTTCGATTACTTGAAGGAAACTGAAACCATAAAAATGGAAGATTGGTATAACTTCGTTACAGAAGTGGGTAATAGTTTCTTAGAAGCATATCTTCCAATTGTTCAAAGAAGAAAAGATTTACCATATAAAGCAGCTAATCGCACTTGGCAAGAGATTCGTCGAGGTCGTTATGTCGAATTTAACTTAGTACATGATAAAGGCACGATTTTTGGTTTAAAAACAAACGGTAGAATAGAATCTATATTGATGAGTTTACCTCCACACGTTCAATGGGTGTATGATTATCATCCAGAAGAAGGCAGTGAAGAACAAAAATTAGTTAAAGTATTAGAAAATCCTAAAGATTGGTTATAAATTTGCAGCCCATGCGCTTTATAATTCAAGTTGTGTTTGTTTTATTTACTGTTTCTTTATTTTCACAAGAAAATGAAGGAGAGATAAATCATGCTTTGAATCACCATTATGATATTAATTATCGTGTGAATTATTTTGACAAAATGATATTCAAAGTCGATATAAATTCTGATGTCGCTAATTTCTATATCCCTAAATTAAATATTTCTGATGATGTTCAAAGTATTTTTTCACCAAACGAAGATTTAAAACTTAGATTCTCATTTGATTACAAGTTTTTAGGCCTAACATATTCTTACTCTCCAGATTTCACTTCCGAATCAGAAAATAAAACTGCTGATACAAGAACGCTTGATTTAAGTTTTAAATTCTTTTATTCTGATAGATGGAGACAAGAGGTTATTTTTAAAAAAATTACTGGCTTTACATTACAAAATCCAAACAATCTAACATCTATAGCGGTATTTAATGATTTACAAATTAATACTTTTGGAGGTAAAACATTCTTTATTCTAAATCCAAATTTCTCATACCGCGCATATGAATCCCAAACTGAACGCCAAATAAGAAGTGCTGGAAGTTTTATACCATCGCTTTCTTATTACTTAAACAATGTATTTACTAATAACCCCAACGATTCTGAAATTTCATTACAAAGTATCAAATCTTGGGATATACTAATTCAAGCAGGTTATATGTATAACTTAGTTATTGATAAAAAATGGTTCTCAACTTTTGGAATTCATCCAGGAATTGGAATGAACAGTTCAACAAATTATTATTTTAATTATCAAGATAATTCTGAAATAAAATCAAATAATCCTGTTACTTTTAACTATAATTTTGACTTTAATTTTTCTTTAGGTTACAATCATAAGGATTTGTTTTCTGGATTGAAAGCGAATTACAAAAACTTTCAATATGATGATGCCCTAAAAACGGAAGTATTAAGTACTAATTTTAATATAGGTATTTACGTTGGTTATCGCTTTGGCGAAGTAAAACCAATCAAAAAATTCTTCGAAAAATTAGAAAAAAAATACGGTCTTTAAAAATAGCACTTATTCAGCTAGTTAGATAAAAAATGAAATAACAAAACACAAATAACAAAGCAAACTCAAGGCGAAGCCGAACTGAACGAAGCTAAATAAATCCCAATTTTTTATTGATTCAAAAAGTCAATCCCGAAGCTTAGGTATTAAATTATTTGGTATTTACTCCGTTTAGAATTTTTTGTTTATTCTTTTAAATTTATTTGTTTTTTGGGTATTGTTATTTGATATTTACTACATTTTTAAGTCATAAAGAAAAACTCAATAGTCACAAAATAAAATATGTTCCCATTACGCAGAAATAGAAGATTAAGAACTAATGAAGCTATTCGTTCCTTAGTTCGTGAAACAATTATGTCACCAAGTGATTTTATAGTTCCTTTATTTGTAGTTGAAGGCAAAAATATAAAAGAAGAAATTGCTTCAATGCCTAATTACTACCGATTAAGTTTAGATTTACTAGAACAAGAAGTAAAAGAATTATGGAAATTAGGATTAAAATCAGTTTTACTTTTTGTTAAAGTTCCCGATAATTTAAAAGACAACAAAGGAACTGAAGCCTTAAATCCCAACGGATTAATGCAACGTGCGATAAAAACAGTAAAAAATGCTTGCCCACAAATGATTGTGATGACAGATGTAGCCTTAGACCCATATTCTTCTTTTGGTCACGACGGAATTATAGGCAACGGAATGATTCTAAATGATGAAACCGCAGATGTACTGGCCGAAATGGCTGTTTCTCATGCTCAAGCTGGAGCTGATATTGTCGCACCTAGCGATATGATGGATGGACGTATTTTAACTATCCGTGAGGCTTTAGAAGAAAATAGTTTTATCAACACAGGAATTTTAGCCTATTCTGCTAAATATGCATCTGCGCATTATGGCCCATTTCGTGATGCATTAGATAGCGCACCTGTTGATATGCAAGAAATTCCGAAAGACAAAAAAACATATCAAATGGACTACCACAACCGTATTGAAGCTATTCGTGAAACCAGAATGGACATCGAAGAAGGAGCTGATATAGTAATGGTAAAACCTGGTATTGCCTATCTTGATATTGTTCGCGAAGTAAAAAATATGAGCGAAGTGCCAGTAGCTGTTTATCAGGTATCTGGGGAATATGCTATGATTAAAGCGGCTTCAGAAAGAGGTTGGTTAGATCACGATGCGGTAATGATGGAACAGGTTACAGCTATAAAAAGAGCTGGTGCAGATATGATTGCAAGTTATTTTGCTAAAGATGTGGTTAAATTAATTTCTTAACCGATAAAAATCAATCGAATTTATTTTTTGTAACTATTCACTTAGTTAGGGTTTGTCTAATAATTGTTATATATTGATTAGTAAGTTTTTAAAGCAATGTGATTTTTTCAATAGAGTTGAATAATCACCTGATTTTAAGCTATTACATCTGACAGGTTTTTCAAAACCTGTCAGATGTAATAAAGAAACCATATTTAACAACAACCCCATTTATTATAAAACCAACAAAGTAATAGCTGAATAGTTACTAATTTTTTTAAAGATAATTTTAAAACAAAAAATGAAAAAAATACTTTTTATCGCACTAGCATTTGCCTCTTTTTCTTGCAAAAAAGAAAATCAAGAAAATTTTGGCAAAACTACCGAAGAAAACACTTCTGTCACACAAAAACCAGAGGAATTAGGAAAGGAAATTTTTGAAGGAAAAGGGGTTTGTTATACATGTCATAAGGAAGAATCCAAAACAGTTGGTCCGTCTATAAAAGATATTGCAAAAATATACCGTGAGAAAAAAGGGAATATAGTAGCATTTTTACAAGAAAAAAGCGAACCTATCGTTGATCCCAGTCAATATGCTACTATGAAAACTAATTTTGTAGTAACTAAAAACCTTCCCGAAGAAGAATTAAAAGCACTTGAAGCATATATATTAAGTTTTAAGTAATAGTTGCCTTTTGCAAAAGCACAAAGATTGCTAAAATTTTTTTAAGGGTTTCTAATGAAAACTTTGTGAAACTTCGTGTAAAAACTTTGTGAAACTTCGTGTAACTTACAAACATATGAAAACAGCTTTTATCAATTCACCCTTAGGAATCACCAAAATTGAAGGTGACAAAAATGGTATTGCAATAATATCAGCCTTATCAGAGGGAGAAGTTTCAAAAGAAATCCCAACAGAATTGCAAGAAGCTGTTATTCAATTACAAGAATATTTTAACGGAAACAGAACGACATTTACTTTCACACTAAATCCTCAAGGAACCGATTTTCAGAAAAAAGTTTGGCAAGAATTATTAAATATCCCTTTTGGGAAAACCATTTCTTATCTAGATTTGGCTAAAAAGTTAGGTGATGTCAAAGCAATTAGAGCTGCCGCATCAGCTAATGGTAAAAACCCCTTGTGGATTGTAGTACCTTGCCATCGTGTTATAGGAACAGATGGTTCTCTTACAGGCTACGCTGGTGGACTATGGCGCAAACAATGGTTACTTGAACACGAAAGTCCTAATAAACAGCAAAGCTTGTTTTAGTATGAAAAAAATCACTCTTTTAATATTGTTGCTTCTAAATCAGCTATCTTTTTCTCAAGATTATAGTTTACTCCGCAAAGCAGAGAAAAAATTAGAAAAAAAAGAATATGATAAAGCATTACGCTTATTAAATCGTGCAGAAAAAGCAGATTATGGGTTTTGTGGAAATGCTAGTATTGAAGCTCTCTACAAAATTGATAGTTTAAAATTAAGATTATTTAAAGAATCCAAAGATTTAATAGGATTACAAAAATTTCTTGATAATATTAATTTTGAATTTAATGAGAGGTATTCTAAAGAAAGGATTTTTTTAGCACTAAACTTTTATAAAAAAGAAGAATTAAAACGATTATTGATTGAATCTATTCTAAATTCTGATAGAAACAATTTAGAATCTTACTTTGGTATTGTTAATTTTAAATTGTCTGATAAATATAGGATAAAACTTTTTTTTAAAGATTTCAATGTTTTGACAATTATGAGAAATGAAAATATAACTTACAATGAAGCTGTTATAAAAATATTTCAAAAATCTGTATATTGGGATATGTTAAACTAATAACTAATGCTAGACAAACTCCAATTAGAAAACGTTTTATTCCTTGATATTGAGACCGTTCCTGAACTGGAACATTTTTCAGATTTAGACGAAACCAAAAAAGAACTTTTCGATTTAAAAACACAATACCAACGCAGAGAAGATTATACTGTAGAGGAATTCTATAATCGGGCTGGAATTTGGGCAGAGTTTGGAAAAATCATTTGCATATCGGTAGGTTATTTTACATTTAAAGGAGATATTCGTCATTTTAGAGTCACTACATTTTGGGGTGAAGAAATCAAAATCCTGAAAGACTTTTCTAATTTATTAAATAATCATTTTAGTCAACCTCAACACCTTTTATGCGGACATAATGCAAAAGAATTTGATTTTCCGTTTATTGCTCGCCGAATGATTATAAACGGAATTTCTATCCCTCAAAAACTGAACTTATTTGGCAAAAAACCCTGGGAAGTACCCCACCTGGACACCTTAGAGCTTTGGAAGTTTGGTGATTACAAACATTTTACTTCCTTAAAACTCCTTACTAATGTACTAGGAATCCCATCCCCAAAAGGAGATATTGATGGCAGCGAAGTAGCGAGGGTTTTTTACCAAGAAAAAAACATAGACCGCATTATCACCTATTGTGAAAAAGATGTTGTGGCTGTCGCTCAAATTTTACTTCGTTTGCGAGGGGAGGATTTGCTGATTGAGGGAGAAATTATTCATGTTTAGAATTTATAAAAATGAAATTATACATAAAATACTTGCTCATTTTGATTACTTCAAATGTTTTTTCTCAAACGAACAATTTACAATTAATTGCTGTTAAAAATGAATCAGCTTTTAAAATAGATTTTACTCTTAAAGTAAAAAACAATGGAGATAAAACCATTAACTTTTTAAAAATTAATGATACAAGTATTATGGGTTTTGGAAATCCAATAGTTGAGTTTATTGCAGAAACAAAGGTAAGTGGGAAATGGAGAAAATTTAAAGACCCAAAAATTAATCAAATTGACTATACAGGGCCAACCTATGATTCTATAGTTCAAATTAAACCAAACGAAGAAGCTGTAATTGGAAATATATTTCGAGCAAGAGAATTAAATTCTTGGTTTACTTTTTTAGATGATGCAAACATAAATCTATATTTTACATATAAAAGTCAAGCGAGTAGTTTAAAAGAAAAAAAAGATTTTAATAAACTTGGTTTACAACCTATTACTCTAATCTCAAACAAAATTGAGTATAAATATATGAATGGTTTAACAACTAGTGAATATAATAAAGTAAAACAAGACTATATAGGTAGAGCATTTTCAAATTTTATTAATAAAAAATATACCTCTACTGAACTATTAAAAATTCTAAAACCAATAAAAAACAAAAATGGTGAAAATAAAGAAATACTAAAGGAAGCTTTAGGTGATATTCCATTTAAGTTTATAAGTAATTTTGGAGGTCGCACAAAAGACAAAAAATCTTTTCACGGAATATTGTACAAAATAGATAACCATTTACATTTAGGCATTTATGCAGGGAAGCATTTTTTTATTGAAAGAAAAAGTGAGGATGAACCATTACAATATCTATTTGGTGAAATTCCTTACGATGAAAATATTTTAGAAAATTATTTATACAAAGATTAAAACTAAAATCATGAAAAAACTTTTGATTATCATTTTCTTATTTCAAAGTTTCTTCCCTGTTGCACAGAGAAAAGAAATAAAAAAAATTAAGGAAGAATTTATTGTTCAGTTAAATAAAAACCAAGCCGCAGATAGTATCTATAAAGAGTATAATAGTAATGGAGAAATACTATCAGAAGGTAATTGGATCTTTAAAAATAATGCTTATAAAAAAACTAATATTAAAAAAGTATTAAGCGACACTGAGTTAAATATCCAAATCATAAAAGATAAAGAGGGGAACATTATTTCAAAAACAGAATATTTTACTGATAAAGATTACCAGAGAAATCTTCAAGGTTTAATTCTAAGATATGAAATTATGCTCTATAATCAGAAAAACTTATTTAAAAAATATGTTTATCATTCACAAGTTGATACTACAGATGCAGGTCGAGAAGAATTAAATTATATTCGTACAAGCGGAGATGAAATAGCTTATAAAAAAGGGTACAAAAAATTAAATAAAAAATTTATAAAGTACTATTTAAAAAAGACTAGTGAAGAAGAATACGATGAAAACAATAAATTGTTTCATTATCTTGATTTATTTGATAGAAAGGCATACGAATATATATACGACGACCATGGAAATCAAATAGGCTATTATTTGTACGAAGAAAAGCCAAGACGTGACAATTACTTTCTTTCATGGTTCGAAAATAATTTTGAAGATACAATCTTTGACAAAGAAAACTTGAAAGATGAATATTCTATAAAATATCAGTACGACGAATTTGGAAATTGGATCATTCAAAACGTTTATTCAAAAAGTGGTGAACTGTTTGAAAAAACTGAAAAACATCTTGTCTATATTTAAGCCTAACAGTTTTTGAAACCCGTTAGATTTCAATTTTTATTACATTTACAAAAAAAAGCAATTATGGTTTTAAGCAGATTTTGGTTAGTTATATTCATTTCGTCAATATTTTTTATTGTTGTTAGTCTTTTTACAGGAAACAATTATTCAACCGATTTTATCCTAAATGGAAAAAAAGATGATCCTATACTAGTTTCTGAAAAACACTTAAATGAATTACCAAAATTTATAATTGATAGTATCGAGAAAGCTCCAGATATGACAATGAAAGTCAATCGTGATACTACAAATATTGATACTACCTATATCTATAAAAACAAAACGGTAAAACTATATAGTGGAGTTCAAAAGGCTGATGGATTATTACCTACTTGTAAAAATACTTTATTTGATATAAGCCTTCCTCTAATTGCTTATTTAGCCTTTTTTTGTGGGTTAATGGAACTTTTAATTATCTCTGGTGCTTCAGAAAAATTAGCTAAACTTCTAAGTCCTTTATTTGCACAAGTTTTTCCTAGCATTCCTAAAAATCACGAATCTATATCTTATATGACGTTGAATTTTGCAGCCAACTTTTTAGGATTGGACTCAGCTGCAACTCCATTTGGTCTAAAAGCAATGGAAAGTTTACAAACCCTCAATCCAGAAAAAGACAAAGCAAGTGATGCCCAAATTATGTTTATGTGTTTGCACGCGGCAGGACTTACTTTGATTCCTACTTCTATCATTGGGTATCGTGCTGCTGCTGGAGCAACTAACCCCGCAGATGTTATGCTTCCTTGTATTATTACGTCGTTTATTGGTACAATAGCTGCCCTCTTAATTGTAGGAATTCGTCAAAAAATTAATTTTTTAAGTGCGGGTTTATTAGCTGCTTTAATGGGAGTAACAGGAGCTATAGTAGGTTTAATGTTTTATATTGACACTTTAGATATCATTGAAAAAAACTCTTTCACAGGTAACCTTTCAGGTTTAATGCTAATTGCCATTATTGGTTTTACTTTAATTTATTCTTTTATTAATGAAAAAAAGTTTTCCGCAATAGATACAACAATCTTTGACACTTTTGTTAACGGTGCAAAAAATGGTATAAATACTGGTGTGAAATTATTTCCTTACGTATTAGCTATGTTAGTTGCTATTTCTTTTTTTAGAAATAGCGGATTATTTGAAATTGTAAGCAATTGGATTGCTTTTGGTTTTTCTCAAGTAGGCGTTAGCAAAGAAATAACTGACGGCTTACCTGTAGCAATGCTGAGACCTTTTAGTTCAGGTGGATCAAGAGGTTTTATGCTTGATGCAATGAATTCTGCTGGAGCAGACTCTTTTACGGGTAGATTAGTATGTATCTTTCAGTGTAGTGCCGAGACTACTTTTTATGTAATTGCGGTGTATTTTGGTTCAGTAAATATTAAAAACACTCGTTATACGCTAGCAACAATGTTATTAGTGGATTTTATTTGTGTGTTGGCAGCGATTGCTGTGGCAGGTTGGTTTTTTATTAGATAGAATGCCTATTCCAACATATATCCAACTGAGTAGTAAAAACAAAAAACGTATTCTTTTAGGGATAATCGTATTTTGGGTTACTATTGGTATAACTATATTGATTACAAAATATATCGCTTGTCATTATTTTGGTGACAAACCTTTAGATGGTATAGAGAAACACCAATACTTATTCCGTTGGATATTATGGTCGGTATTAACTCCACTAATTATAAGTTTTGCCTTCAAATTTAGTTTTGAACGAACAAAAATTTTTCAATTAGCAATAATTCATTTTTTTCTAGGTACTTTCATATTGCTATGCGAATTCTTTATAGAGTTTTCCATCATTCAATATATTGCTGAAAAAAAGTATGCAACAATTATCACGTTAAGTCAATTTGCGGTTCCGTATCTAAATAAATATTGGGCCTATATTTCTATTTATTTCTTGCTCATAGGACTTGTAAACTTATTTCATTATATTTTAGAATATCGTCAGGGACAAAAAATTATACTTGAAAGCGAGCTTCAAAATAAAGAACTTGCTCATCAGCTAACACTCTCCCAACTACAAGTTTTAAAAATGCAAATTCGTCCGCATTTTTTATTTAATACCCATCAATCTATCTTAGGGCTAATTATTACCCAGCAAAATGAATTGGCAAAAGAAATGCTAATAAAACTCAGCAGTTTTCTTAGACTTACCTTAGACAAACAAGAAAATGAAATAGTCTCACTAGAAGACGAGCTTGATTTAATCAAACTATTTCTTGACATACAAAAAATAAGATTTGGAGAACGATTCATATATAGTTTAACTATTTCGGAAGAAGCAAAAAACGCCAAAATTCCTTTCTTATTATTGCAACCTTTAGTCGAAAATGCAATGATACACGGCATAGAAAAATTAGACAAAAATGGGTTACTCAAAATAGAAGTAAGTATTTTGAATCACAAATTATTTATTCAAATTATTGATAATGGACAATCAAAGCTAGAAAATAATAAGGAGAGAATAGGTTTGTCAAACGTAAAAAACAGGTTACAACATTATTATGGTTCAGATTACAAATTTAGTATTCGGAAAAATGAATTGGCCGAAACTATTGTATCTTTAATTATTCCTTTCAATGAACAATTTTAATACCATAAAAGCTATAATAGTAGATGACGAATCACTTTCGATTAGCGTCATTGAAGAATATTTAAAACCTTTTGCTACAATTGAAATAATAGACAGATGCACCCAAAGTGAATTAGCTATTGAAATCATTAAAACAAAAAAACCCGATTTATTATTTTTAGATATTCAAATGCCTAGATTCAACGGGTTTGAAGTTATTGAAGCTGTTCTATCTGTCTATAATCCTTATGTTATTTTTATCACAGCTTTTGACAACTATGCGATTCAGGCTTTTGAAACTAATGCTATAGGTTATATTTTGAAACCAATTGATGAACAAAAATTTAAAAATATTATTCAAAAAGCTATTACACAATTGCAACAGCAAAATTTTCAAAATTTAAAAGAACTCTTGTCTAGTTTTCAAAAAACAGATAACGAATTTCTAAAGCGGATTTTAATTAAAGAACCGAATCGCTTTTTTTATATTCCTGTTGAAGATGTTTATTTTTTTGAAGCTTCGGGCGATTATGTAAATGTTGTAACAGCTGAAAAAAAATACACCATTAACAATAGTTTATCAGCTCTTGAAAATAGTTTAAATCCATTAGAATTTGCTAGAATTCATCGGTCAACAATTGTAAATTGTAACCAAATTAAAGAATTTAAGCCCTATTTTAATAGTGAATACATTCTTGTTTTAAAAAATAAAATCGAAGTTAAAGTGAGTCGCAACTATAAAGAAAATCTCACCCGCATTTTTAAAGATTTGTAACTCAATGTCGTTTAGTTAAGATTGTTGATTAACGATTTTTGATTTTAGAAGTTTGTAGCAGAAGAATGTTCTTCTTTTTGTATAGGCACAAACACTGTTTCATATGAACTCGACCTCATTATTTCATCTCCCATCGGTTGCTGAGCTTGTCGAAGCACTATCTTCCATTTCCCATCCCTAAAAGCATTTATAAAACCCTTCTCACCTTCTATTTTAATCCTCTGAACAGAAAAATAACTCTTCTGACAGAATTTAATAATGATTGATTGATTTTGAATTTTAGTTTTATCATAAAACCGATAAACTATGAAACAAGTCAATTTTCCAAAAGCTACTAAATTTATAATGTGGAATGAAGTAGCTGAGCGTTTTACTTTTTATGGTATGAAAGCCATATTAACCACTTTTCTAATTAGTAATTTTTTCAATCCTACAAATGATCCTAATTTACAAGATTTTGCTATCTCAAAAGCTAATGAACAAACACATTTATTTATTACTCTAGCCTATGCTATACCGTTATTAGGCGGGTTTTTATCTGATTGGTTTTTGGGCAAATACAAAACCATCGTTTACTTATCTGCGTTGTATTGTTTGGGCACTTTTTTACAAGCATTTAATGTAGATAATTATCCTTTATTTATGGCAGGATTGTTTATTATCGCCGTAGGTTCTGGCGGAATAAAACCCAATGTTTCAGCTAATTTAGGGGATCAATTTGATGAAAGTAATTCGCATTTAATTTCAAAGGCATTCAACTTATTCTATTTCTGCATCAATATTGGTTCTTTTTTTTCTTCTTTATTAATCCCAATTATGCTCAGAGAATACGGACCAAAAGTTGCTTTTGGAATTCCTGGCGTATTAATGTTTTTAGCATTAGTAGTATTTATTCTGGGTAAAAAATATTATAAACAAGTTCCACCAGTAGGTTATCCGAAAGAAAACTTTTTAGTTATTTCATTTTTTGCAATATCGGAATTTATAAAAGGAAAAAAAACTGACTCTATTTTAGATTTAGCAAAAAGCAAATATAGTCCCGAAGCAGTAGATGGAATCAAACAAGTCTGGACCATTTTAGGATTATTTGCTTTTATCCCATTTTTTTGGGCTTTGTATGATCAAAACGGATCAGAGTGGGTCTTACAAGCTACGCAACTAGACTTAACTGTGGCAGGAATAACTTTTATGCCTCAACAAATCCAAGCCATAAATGCCATATTAATTTTAGTCTATGTGCCTATTTTATCATTAGGATTATATCCTTACCTAGAAAAAAAAGGAATAAACTTTAATCCTTTACTTAAAATAGGTTTCGGCTTTATTTTTACCCTACTATCATCTGTAATTATTTGGGCTATTCAACTAAAAGTAGATGCAGGAGAACACCCTACAGTATTGTGGCAAGTATTAGCTTATGTCATACTCACTTTAGGCGAAGTTTTAATTTCTATGACTGGACTAGAATATGCCTATCAGCAAGCACCTAAAAAAATGAAATCTACCATTACAGCTTTTTGGTTATTGACTGTATCAACTGGCAATTATTTGGTATCGTTAATAAATGGTAATATTTCGAATAATGGAATATTATCAGATCTAAAAGGAGCAAATTATTATTTATTCTTTACTATTCTAATCCTAATAATTACATTTATTTATTTCACCTACACTCGAAAAATAAATAAACATTAACAGTTATTTCCCAATTGAGTTCTGACGACTTATAAAGTTATTTTGAACACAATTGGGAAAATTAAAAAGCTTGTTTTTTCTGATATCTCAAAATAAAAAACTGCATTTCATCGATAAAACAAAACTTTTTGTCGATTATTTATTTTTTTTCACTATATTTACTTTAGATGAATTAAAAATAGGCCTATGCATAACTTTACTAAAAATTTACTTTTTATAGCTATAATTTCATTTTCATTTTGCGCATTTGCACAAGAACCAGACAGTCGTACAACATACGATATTATGAATGCGCCCAATCCTGAAAAATATAAAGAGTTAAACTTAAACAACCGAAGTCTGACAAAATTACCAGTAGAAATTGGTCGTTTTGTAAATATTGAAAAATTGTGGCTCAATTATAATAACTTACAAGAACTACCCTTTGAAATTGCTAACTGCACTAAATTAAAAGAACTGTATATAAACAATAATCTTTTTATGCGTTTCCCTCTTGAATTGGGCAAACTTACCAATCTGGAAAAGTTAGAAATGCAAAAAAATAAGATCGAAGCAGTTTCTTCGTGGTTAGGAAAATTTCCAAAACTTAGAAAATTAAATTTAAGTTACAATAAGATTGATGTTATTCCTATTGAAATAGGCAATTTAACCAACTTGACTGAATTAACTTTAATGGAAAATAAAATAAAAGTTATCCCTGCCGAAATAGGAAAACTATTGAAGTTAAAAGTTTTAAATCTAGAAAAAAATGCCATTACAGACATTCCAATCGAGGTAGGCGGTCTAACCAGTCTAGTGGAGTTCAATATTAAAAGAAATTTAGTTCAGGCAGCCCCAGTAGAATTAAGCAACTTGTCAAATCTTAAAATACTAGTTCTAGAAAAAAACCAAATTAAAAAAATACCTACTGAATATAGCAAACTCATCAATCTTGAACTTTTAGACTTAGATGATAATTCCTTAAAAACAATACCATCAGAACTTATTAGCCTAACCAAGCTAAAAGAGTTATATCTTGCTGGGAATTTTTGGGTAAGCTTCCCAGATAATCTCAAAGATATGATAACCAAACTAGAGTATGGGCAATCTGCAGATGTAAAAAAATTATTAACCAAACCACAACCCTAACCATTAAGCCGATGAAAATCGGCTTTTTTTTATGAAATCGCCACTAACAACAGGTTTGTTGAAAACAATTGAAAAATCATCGAACACCGATAAAAATAAATTCAATGTGAGATAAACACCAATGAAGATAAGGCGACACGAGACGAAGTCGAACTGGCGAAGCATACCATATGACAAATAAAAAACAAATAATTATCTACATATGAAATCCCCATAAACTAGCAGTTTGCGTATGCAAACACCAATGATTAAAAAGGGATACCATATGTTACCGCAGAAAAATAAAATTTAAACATATGAAAATTAGTATCTTTACGCATCAAAAAAATATACTTCAATGGATTTTTTATATCAAGACCCGTATCCAATCCTAAAAGACGATACACAATACAAAAAATTAACTTCAGATTATGTAAAAATTGAACAATTAGGAGATAGAGAAATCCTAACTGTTGATCCTAAAGGACTGGAATTATTAGCAGAAGAAGCAATGAAAGATGTTTCATTTATGCTTCGTTCTTCGCACTTAGAAAAACTAAAAAAAATTATTGATGATCCAGAAGCAACAGATAACGATCGTTTTGTTGCCTACAATCTATTACAGAATGCTGTAGTTGCTGTAGATGGCGAATTACCCTCTTGTCAAGATACAGGAACTGCTATTGCAGTTGCAAAAAAAGGCGAAAATGTATATACAGGTGTAGATGATGCCGAGTGGTTATCTAAAGGAATTTTCAATACGTATCAAAATAAAAACTTACGTTATTCTCAAATTGTACCTATTTCTATGTTTGAAGAAAAAAACTCAGGTTCTAATCTTCCTGCACAAATTGATATTTATGCCAAAAAAGGAAATACGTACGAATTTTTGTTTTTAACAAAAGGTGGCGGTTCTGCTAACAAAACATTTTTGTACCAAAAAACTAAATCATTATTGAATGAAAAATCGATGGATGAATTCATCCGTGAAAAAATAAATGACTTAGGAACTTCTGCGTGTCCTCCTTATCATTTAGCCATTGTTATTGGAGGCACTTCAGCCGAAGCTAATTTAGCAGCTGTTAAGAAAGCCTCAGCAGGATATTATGACAATTTACCTACTTCAGGAAATATGGCTGGTCAAGCATTTCGTGATTTAGAATGGGAAGAAAGAGTACAAAAAATTTGTCAAGAAAGTCATATTGGTGCACAATTTGGTGGTAAATATTTAACACATGATGTACGTGTAATTCGTTTACCTCGTCATGCTGCTTCTTGCCCTGTTGGAATGGGGGTATCTTGTTCAGCCGATAGAAATATTAAAGGAAAAATCACTAAAGACGGTATTTTCTTAGAGCAGTTAGAAACTAATCCAAGACGTTTCTTACCTGAAACAGCACCTCATCTAGAGCCAGCAATTGAAGTTGATTTGAACAGACCAATGAATGAGGTTTTAGCGGAATTATCTAACTACCCTATTAAAACACGTTTAAAATTAAATGGTACTTTAATTGTTGCTCGTGATATTGCGCATGCAAAAATCAAAGAATTATTAGACGCTGGTAAACCAATGCCAGAATATTTTAAAAATCACCCTGTATATTATGCAGGTCCTGCTAAAACACCAGAGGGAATGGCATCAGGAAGTTTTGGGCCTACTACAGCTGGAAGAATGGATGTATATGTAGAAGAATTCCAAGCGGCAGGCGGAAGTATGATTATGTTAGCTAAAGGTAACCGTAGTAAAGATGTAATGAATGCTTGTCATAAATATGGTGGATTCTACTTAGGTTCCATAGGAGGACCAGCGGCAATTTTAGCAAAAGAAAATATCTTGTCTGTAGAAGTGGTAGATTTCCCTGAATTAGGAATGGAAGCTGTTAGAAAAATTGAAGTAAAAGATTTCCCTGCTTTCATTATTACTGATGATAAAGGAAATGATTTCTTTGCAGCTTTGAGTCATTAAAAACTAATTAAAATAGTCTAAACCCTGAATACAACATTCAGGGTTTATTTATATAAAATCTTTGAATTTTAAATATCTATTTTTTTCTTGAAAATATTTTATTTCTTCTTTACTCGGCCAAGATTTATAAGGATAAACCGTTTCTATTAAATTTTGATTAATAGGTATAATAGATTCTTGATTGTGTAGCAATTCATTAAATAATTCTGTCCCTTTTAAAATGGATTTTTTTAGCAAAGATAAATGAGTATCTCCATTTAATTTCTCAATTTCATCCCTAAGTAATATATCACCACTATCTATTTCTTCTTCTAATTTATGCAATGTAATTCCCATTGACTTTTCTCCTGAAATTAAAAAATAAAAAACTGAATCAGGACCTTTAAAATTTGGCAAATCAGACGGATGAATATTTACAGTGTTTTCAAATACATTTAAAAATGTTTTTCTTAGAATCTGATCTAGACCAAAAGAAACAAAAAAATTAACTTCTCTGGTATTCAATTGTGCTATTGTTTTATAATCATTGAAATTTGAAGAATAAATAATATTAATTCTATGTTTTTTCGCTAGCATCTCAAAACTCAAAAATTTCTTTTTTGAAAATTTAAAAAGAAAATTAGATGATAAAATAGCTTGATATAAACAATACTTAATGTTGAATCTTTTAAAGAACCAAAGCAGACCTTTAATCCCTGATACTTTTCTACCATTTATACAAACAGGCTTTTTAGAAATAAGAATAGTATCAAATTTTATGTTATACTTCTCTATTGCATAGTTTACAAAATAAACACTCAAGAACGAAGGATAACATCCATAAACTATTTTTCTTTCGGTATTCATGATAGATGCTTAAGCAAATCTTTAAAGAAAAAATTAATTGTTTTGTTTGTAAATCTGAGTGAGATATAATTCTTAAAAGCCCGAGCTCCTAATTTCATTTTCATTTCTGTATTAGTAGCTCCTAAATCAATTATTCGAACATCGTTATTAATTGCATAAACGATAGATTCCCAAGTACAATGATACCATAAATTATGTTCCCGTTTTGAATAATCCATTCCTATCAAGAATGGATTCAAAACCTCTTTTTCTTTTAATAGTAATACAAATGCTAAAATAGTTTTTGCTTCGTCTTTAATAACAAGAATAAAACTATTGTCACCCCAAGTTTTTTTAATATCGTGAAAGAAAGATTTTGGCAACAAGGCAGTCTGATATTCCTTAGCATTTTTATTAACCTTAGAATAAAGTGGATATAATACTTCATCTAATAGAGGTAAAAAGTCTTTGACAAAATCAACAGTTATTTTTTTCTCTGCTTTATCTTTGAAAATTTTCTTTAAATAATTTCTATGCTTTTTTTTAATTGATGTATATAAGAAAGACTCTTCTGTGGCACCTTTTTCTATAAAAATTTTTGAAAAAGACACAGATTCGGAAGTGACAAACTGATGTTTATTATTTTCACTTAAATATAATTCAAAATTATTTGAATCTTCAAGATAATCTCTAAAGACCTGCACTAAGTGGTTTTTACAGTTTTTCTTGATTTGACCTATAAATTCTTTGACGAAAATTTCATAATCTAAAACACTTGAATCATACCAAAAGTGTTGACCATAAGTTTCCCAAGTAGCCGTCATACCAATTCTTAATTTTAAAAATCTTGGCGAAAAGTTTCTAATTTTTTTTAAAATGAATTGATCAGAATATTTTTGAAGCAAATCTAAACTAGTAATATGCATAAAGCCAAGGGCAACAATATTATTGCTTAAATCCTCGCCAACGAAATAGTAAAAAAATTCATCAGAATGAATATTTTCAACTATCTTCATAAAAGAACTACTTGAAAAAGGATTTTTTACTGCTATTTTATCATCCCAAATTAATTTATCAAAGTCATTTATTGAAGTATAAACCTTCCAAATTATATTAATCATTCGAAACTTTTATTTGCATTAACTAAAATATCCTTAAAATAGTCAGTCGATTTGACATTCTCAGAAAAACAATTTACATCTGGTTTACTAAATTTTGGAAATAAATATTTAAAGAAATGTTTAATGAAGAAATTCAAAATCGGTTTATGAGAATATACTCCTAGATAAAGTCTTTCAAACATTGCACCACAATATGCCTTAGTCTGATAACTAGTTTGTCCTAGAATAACCCATTTTTTATTCCTCTTTTCAGCTTCTAAAAAAGTGCGAAAAATTACATTATTATAGATATTCCCATTTTCAATATACTTATAATCCAAACCTAAATACATAGGAATCAATTCATTTTTCCCTTCTATAATTAATTCTGTACATATTATTTTCCCTGATTTGTCTTTACATACTAGAATTTGACTACTGTTAGGTAAATTCTCATTGACTTTAAGAAAAAAATCTGGAGTTAGAAACTCAAATTTGTTATCACTTTTTTCAAAAACATTAACATACAATTCGTGAATATGATTTGACATTGAAGAAAAATTAGAAATAATTTCCCAATTATACCCCTCTTTATCTGAATCCCTTAATGCTTTATTAAACCTCTGTTTATAACGTTTTTTTAATAATCCTGGATATGGGTTTGTGTCTTTTGAAATCGGAACAAAGCTATTTGCTAATGATTCAAATATAAAAAACTTTGAAAAATGTTCCTTAAATAACTCAATTTCATTTCTAGGAATTTCTTTTACAATAATAAGTGGTGTCTTTAATTCTTTTGATTTATCAACAATCAAATCAAAGGTTTCCTCTGTTTGAATCATTTCAGCATCTCCAATAAAAATATGATTTTCGCAAGTTGCAACTGGAGATCCAACAATAAATAAATTTGCTTGTAGAAAACTTGGATAAAATTTTCTTGCCCTGACAATAAAATTCTTAATAGAATTTCCAGCCAAAATTTCTAATTTTATTTTATAAGTATAACAAGGATAAATTGATATTATATTACTGTCGTTATAAACAACTAAGTAATAAAAATTAACTCCTTCTAATTTTGATTGCTCTACAGCTTCGGAAAATTCAAAACTTTTTAAAATAGATTCACTTTTATTTAAAGAATTCCATTCTTCCTTACCTATTTCTTCAATCTTTTTGTACCATTTATATGTTATTGACATCCAAATACTTTTTATATTAATTGATATTTTTTACCTAAGTATTCCAAAGCATTTAGCACCTTGTCTAAATGCTCAATAGAATGCTCAGACATAATACTTAGTCGTATTCTAGACAAACGTTTAGAAACTGCAGGATAAAGTACTGGATTAACATAAATATCCATTTCATTCAACTCTCTGCAAATTTCTTTAGTCAATAAATCATTTCCTATAATTATTGGAAAAATAGCTGTTTGACTCATTCCAATATTAAAACCTAGTTGCAATAGCCCTTTTTTGAAATAATGAATATTATTCCAAAGGCGCTCTCTTATTTGTGATTCCTCTTCAACTACCTCAATAGCAGTTATTAAGGATCCTACTACCTGTGGAGCCATAGCTGTAGAAAACATATATCCACGTGAATAAAAATGCAATAAATTTATTAAGTCACTATTAGATGCAACAAATCCGCCAACACCCCCTAAAGCTTTTGAAAATGTACCGCTAACTATATCTATTTTTCCTGATAAATTAAAATATTCAGGAGTCCCTCTTCCATTCTTACCTAAAACTCCGGTAGAATGTGCTTCATCTATCATCACATAAGCGCCATATTGCTTTGCCATTTCCACAATTTGATCTAAATGTGCAATGTCGCCATCCATTGAATAAACCCCATCAATAACAATTAATCGGGTTCTATAAGAATTTTTAGTTCTTTTAAGTATTAATTCTAGTGCTTCAACGTTATTATGCTTAAAAAATTTAAGATTTGTATTCTTACAACCATCTATCAAACTAGCATGTGCAAGCATATCAACAATAGCTAAATCTTTGTCAGTTAACATTGAAAGTAAAGAGCTACTATTTGAACCATATCCTGAAGTATAAATTATAGCTTTTTCACATCCTTTAAATTTTGCAATTTTACTTTCTAATTCAATGTGTAAATCTGTTGTTCCTCCTAGAAGAGGTACACTGCCTGCTCCAGCACCATACTTTTTAACAGCTGCAATTCCTGCTTCTTTCACTCTTGGATGATTGGTTAAGTTAAGATAATCATTTGAAGCGAAATACAGCATTTCACGAATTTCCCCAGTATATTTATCTTTTACTTGTCTAACCGCTGAAGATCCAGTAAGGGATACTCTTTTATAATCCAAATGCTTGTTTTTAGCATTTTCATCGATAAATTTACTAAACTGATTAGCTCTCGCCATTATATCCAATTCTGGAATATCATAATAATCTGCAAGTGATTTATATGTTTTTTCTTTTATTTCAACTATTTCCATTTTAAGCAATTTTTAAATTATTATTTAACTCGTTATTCCCTTTTATTCTCCATATCACAGAGTCTAAATAATAATGATGGAAAGCTACTCCCCAAAAAAAAGATGACAAAATATAATTAAGCATAGGATCACTAATTAATACATTTGAAGCAATTCTTGGTATGTACGAAAACAAATTAAACAAGAGAGCCAATAAAATAAAAACACTTATTTTTTGAGCCAAAACAACAGCGAAACCATACTTTTGCTTTTCTTCATTTTTGTATTTATTTACATTGTGGAAGTTAATTATCTTATGATATTGAATATTATGAAAAACAGTAATTGCAGCTATTAGAATTAAAATTGGAATGTCTAAATGAAAAGCAATGTTATATGACACTAAAACCATTAGTAAAAGAATCCATTTGGGCTTATTTGACAATGGGTTAGTTTTATTTTTAATCATTAGAAAAAGATAATAAAGTAAAGTAATTATAAAAAACAAAGCTGCTATTGTACTTGAAATATATAAAACTCTTGTTAGTGTAAAATTCTTAATCAATAAGATTACTACAGATGCCACAATCATTACAATGGCAATAACATCTAATCCTAATTTCTTAAAATTTAATTTCTTGAAAAAATTAAGTAATAAAATTATTACTCCTGTTATAAATAGAACATAACTTGCAGTTTCCCATTTTTCTAAGGGAAAATTTAAAGTTTCTGCTAAATGAATTACTTTGATGTTATCAATTTGACCATGTAGAAAAGGAAAAATTGAACCAAAGGTTAAAAGAAAACCATCTAATTTTCTAGTAATATCATCAGGTTCTCCATTCTTTTTTCTATAAATAACAATAAACCCCCAATGTTGTCTGATTAGATGATAGTAAGCATAACAAATCGCAAATCTGTTAAATATTATAAATGCTATACTTGAATCATCAACACTATTATTTAAAAAATAAAAAAAGGATATAAAAATTGGTCCTATCACGAATACTAATAAACTTTTTAACAACATCTTTTTATTCTCGCTATAAAATTGCTTATCAAAATAGGTTCTTGAGTAAGTAGCAAAAGCATGTGTGCCGTCAAACAATAAAGCCCAAGTAAGATAGAGTACTAGCACAGTCATTTGCTCTTTAATTCCCAAATATCCTGTCATAAAAAAATACATCCCTATAATTAGAAATCCAATTAGAGAAGGTAGAATCACCCAAAGCAAATCTTCTTTTTTACTAAAGACCCACTTTGATTGTAAAGTTAGTTTGTTCATTTTTGTTTGTTTTTGTTTGTTTTTGTTTGTTAATTTTAAATTATTTCCATCTTTCTCATTAGAAAAGTTGCGCTTTTATTCTTACAAACACCATCTCTTAGTTTATAATCAAATGCTAAATCATTATTAATTATTTCAACTTCAAAGCATTTATTAAAAAGCTTTTTCTCATACTCATTGACAAGTTGACAAACTTCAAGGTCGTGTGTAGCAATACAACCAATCGCTTTTTTTGACATAATTTTCTTAATGACTTCAATTGTTCCAGTCTGTTTATCGTCAGAATTAGTCCCTTTTAAAATTTCATCAAGTAGTACAAAACAAATTTCATTTTCTAGCTTCTCGATAATTTGCTTAAGCCTTTTAACTTCTGCAAAAAAATAAGATTCCCCATCTGATAATGAATCTGATTGTCGCATTGAAACAATAACATTTAATGGATGCAGATTTGCTGAGGTTGCGCATATAGGAGCCCCAATTCCTCCTAATACCATATTAACTCCTAATGTTCTAAGAAAAGTACTTTTCCCAGACATATTCGAACCTGTAAGAATTATAAAATCATGATTTGTAAATATGATATCGTTACATATCCTTTTATGAGATTTTATTAGTGGGTGACCAACCTCTTGAAGATTAATTATATAATTGTCATTAATTTCAGGAAAGATAAATTCTGGATTATTATAAGAGAAATTGGCTAAACTATTAAGAACTTCAAATTCTCCAATAATTTCTAACCATTTTTTTATTTCTTTAGAGTTTTGTTTTTTCCAATTGTAAAGATTATTTAAAATATGTATGTGATATAATAATATACCATTAACAAAAATAGACCCCATAACATTCTGAACATTATGCATATTTGCAACAATGCCAGAAAGTTTTTTTATAGACAAATAAGCTGACCCCCTTTCATTTATCAACCCATTTTTCAAAGAATTCAATCTAATACTATTGAATTTTTGATCTTCAATTTTTTCTATAATATTAGCATATTGAATAATTGGTTTTAAAATCCTATCGGAATTAATTATCTCTTTTTTTATTTTCTTGAGTTGTGTAAGTGTGATTAATAGATTGCAGACTATCAACGAGGAAACTATATTTTTAAATACAGTATCCAAATTAAAAACAGCTAAAGCAAGTGACAAAAAAAACAATGTGGGAATTAGGTAAGCAATAAACATTAATCCTTTTGATAAATCTTCTTCTTTTTCATCAACCCACTTAACTAATTCTGCGTGCTTTTCTTTAGTATCTTCACTTAACTTAGCTAAAGCAAATAATTTTTGTCTCCAATCAATTTTCTCAGCTAATTCTTGTATGGCTAACTGATTTAATTTTATATCATCGTTATTTAATTTTCTTAAAAGTATATTTGCTAACTTCTCTTTTCCTAAGAAAGTAGCTGCTCTATTTAAATTTTGATATAACGATTTCTTACCAAAAAAATCTAAATCAAATGAACAAAAATGATTGTGATTTACAAATTCATTTCCATCATCAAAAGGTATTGATTCTCCTTTTAAATATGAAATTTCATCTTGGTTAATAGCTATAAGTGTATTTTGAATATCTCTTTTCCTTTTTATTTGCTCATGAAAACCTATTAAAAAAATAAAAAGAGCTAAAAAGACAAACCCTCCTATAATTAAAAAAACATTATCTGTTTGAAAATATTGATATGCTAGTATTATAAAAGATAGTATTGATATTAATCTTAATACACCAATTGTATTATACTTCTTATTTAAAAGCAAATATTCTTTTAAATGCTTTTCTTTTAATTTTATATATATCATAAAATAGTAATCCCAGTGGAATCGTAAAGGAAAATTTTAAATAAAAAAAATTATTATCAATTAAAACTTATTGAATAAGTTAAAAAATGATATTAGATAATTGATTTGAATTCAATCAATAAAAAGATGACCCTTGAAAATTGACAAAAGTGTGTTTTAGATTAAAGAAATTATGCATTTTGTTTTAGTTTGTTTCTAGCAAAAATAATCCTTTTTTAGTATTTAAAGAATGTTGTTTAAAAAATTTCCTATTTTTAACATAAAGATAACTTTTAAGTTACTCAACAAACAAAACCAATCCTTTTAAGTAGTGTCCTTCAGGGTGATAAATATTAGTAGGATGGTCTGGGCCTTGCTCTAATTTGTGAAGCACTCTAATGTTTCTCCCTGTTTCAATGGCTGCAGCAGCAACAGTATTGTAAAACAACACATCATCGATTACCTGTGAACAAGAAAAAGTGAATAAAATTCCGTTAGGGGCTAATGCTTTTAAACCAGCAATATTCAAACGTTTATAGGCTTGGGTTGCGGTATGTTTACTTTTGATACTTTTAGCGAATGCTGGTGGATCTAAAACAATCACATCGTACACTTGATGATTTTCTTTCATAAAATTAAAAACATCATCAGCCACAGCATTATGATTAGAATTTGGAAAATTTAATTCCATATTTTTAGAAGCCAAATCGACTGCTTTTTGAGAAATATCAACAGACGTAACTAATTCTGCCCCTGCACTCATAGCATAAATAGAAAAACCACCTGTGTAACAAAAAGTATTCAATACTTTTTTTCCTTTGGAAAATTCTTTTAGTAATCTCCTGTTATCTCTTTGATCTAAAAAGAAACCTGTTTTTTGACCTTCAACCCAATTTACCGAAAATAAAATAGTATTTTCTTTAGCTACAGTTTCAGCTTTATTGCCAAATAAAAAATAATCTGTTCCCGTATTGGGGAGAGTTCCTGAACTTTTACAATAAATAGTCTCACAGAATTCTTTAAAATTAGTTTGAATAGCTTCAGCAATCTTTTCTATTTGGAAATAAATGCCTGACGAATGTGCTTGTATGACCCAGTTTTTATCGTAATAATCGATAATCAATCCTGGGATTCCATCACCTTCTCCGTGAATTACTCGAAATGCATTTGT
Source organism: Limnohabitans sp. (assembly GCA_030053945.1). Classification (GTDB taxonomy): domain Bacteria; phylum Bacteroidota; class Bacteroidia; order Flavobacteriales; family Flavobacteriaceae; genus Flavobacterium. The sequence goes on along the minus strand of JASGCW010000002.1, from coordinate 76,843 downwards.
TACTTCAATATTTAATAACTTCAATCGCAATTCCCAAGCTGATAGTAGTTTTTGCTTCCAAAAGTCTTTTGTAAATTCTTCTCCTTGAAAAGTTAATAATCTAACAACAATGCTTCCTTTATCTGAAAAATAACCAGTTCCTAAATGTTTATTTTGAGCATCTACAACATCTACCATTTCACCATCTTCAATTTCTTGGGTTACACCATAAACAGCTCCACTAAACACCCAAGGATGTCTGCGTTGAATAGATTTTTCTTTACCTGATTTTAGAATAACTTTTGGATAATTCATACATTATTGTTTTGTGCAAATGTAGCCATAAAAAAAGAGACTATGCAAAAGCATAGCCTCTCAAAAGTATTTAATTGATTTTGGTTAGGTTATTTTTTTAAGAATTTCTTTGAGATTGATTTTTGACCATCATTAACATCAATAATATACATACCTGAAGGTAATTTTGAAACATTAATTTCTGGATTAATAAGCTCTCCACCCAATATAGCTTGTCCTGTTAAGTTATAAACTTTGTATGAAACTTTTCGACTATCAAACATATTAATATTCAACGAACTTTCAACTGAATTTGGATATAGTTCAAAATCATAAATATTAGATTCATTTGCTAAAACCTCCTCTTTAGAATAATTCGTTGAAGGTGCTGCCGAACCAATATTTACAGTATAATCCTCAACTTCTCCATAAGTAAAAGTCTCACAAGCAGTAGAAGTTGCGCTATATTTCATTTGAACTCTCATTCTTGTTTGTCCTGCAAGTGCAGTTGTAGGAACTGTAAAAGTAGCTGATAAAGTACCTGAACTAGCAGATGAACCAGCAACTACTTTTTCTGTAGATTCAAAAGTTCCATTTTTGTTATAGTCAATCCAAATTGACCAATATTCAGTATATGCTGAAGATGAAAACCCTGCACTAAAATAAATAGTATTAGAACCGTATGGAAGTGGTGCAACTTTTGAAGTAAAATTACCATATCCACCATTTGATCCTGTTGTGTTTATCATACCATTTAATGCTACATAATCTATCCATTCGTAAGAAGAATTATTCCCATTACTCGCACAATACATTAACGATGTACCAGTAGTAGTTACCGAAACAGCATTACTAGCTGCTGAAACGTTTCCTGCACCATCTTTTGCTCTAACGGTAAACGAGTATGTCGTTGACGGTGTTAATCCTGTAGCGGTATATGTTGTACCTGTCACACTTGCTAAAAATGTAGTACCTCTATACACATCATATCCAGTTACACCTATATTATCTGTAGCACCAGACCAAGATAAATTAGTAGATGTAGATGTCGTTCCAGAAGCTGACAATGTTGGAGCTGTTGGAGCAACCGTATCTGATGGTGATGCTAAAGTGGTTACACTAACTGCATTACTTGAAGCTGACACGTTTCCTGCTGCATCTTTTGCACGAACTGTAAAAGAATATGTTGTAGAAGGTGTTAAACCTGTTGCTGTATAAGATACCCCAGTAACTGTTCCAAGAAGAGTTGTACCTCTATACACATCGTATCCAGTAACACCTACATTATCTGTAGAAGCTGTCCATGCTAAATTAGTTGAATTAGATGTTGTTCCAGAAACAGTTAAATTTGTTGGTATCGAAGGTGCTTGTGTATCTGAGCTACTATTTAAAGAAGTTCTCCAAACACCTCGTCCATATGTTGCAGCAGTAATATTATTATCAGTATAATTAATTTCCAAATCTGTAACTGAAACATTAGGAAGATTAGAATCAAAAGGGGTCCAAGAACTCATAGTATCATCCTTATAATAAACTCCTAAAGAGGTACCAACATACAACGGATTCGACGAGTTATTAGCTTGATGAACAATTACATTTTTACCTATACTTGGCAGACCATTATTTATACTTGTAAAAGTTGATCCAGTATTAGAAGACATATAAACTAAACCAGAAGTACCTTCAGTAATAGCATATATAATAGTTCCGTTTGTTGAATGAACTTTAATATCTTTGACATTAAGTGGAAAAGTGTATATTAATGAAAAATTCACTCCTTTATCAGAACTTCTATATAAGTTTTTCCCATCAGTTGCATACATAATATTATTATTTGATGGATCAACAATTAAATTCTCTAGATTACCAGGGAAAGTTGTTGTACTACCTACCCAAGAAGTTCCATTTAATCTATATACTTTATTATAGCCTCCAAAAACTTCTCCTGCCGAATTAACTGCTAGAGGAGTTACCCAATTCCCTGACGCTGGACCATTAACAGAAGAGGATAAACTATTACCACCATCATTTGAAATGTATAAACCACCTCCTGATTGAATAAATCCATAATATTTATTTTGGTTATTTGGATCGACTCCAGTATCCATACCATCAGCTCCATAATAATTTTTCCACTGGTTATTGCTATAACCATAACCTCCGTTATCCTGAAGTCCTCCAACCATATTTCCTGATGATTGTTTAGAAACTGCTATTTTATAAAATTGACCAATTTGTAACCCTTTAGTTAAACTTGTAAAAGAAGACCCATCATTAGAAGAAACATAAATTCCACCATCACTTCCACAAAATAATTTATTTCCATAATATCTTAAGAAATGTATATCTGCATGCGTATATGCAGCAGCTGAAGGCGCATTCCAATTATTTACTTTTGTAAAAGTAGTTCCTCCATTTGTCGTTTTCCAAACATTTAGACACCCAGTAAAAACAACCTCAGCATTAGTACTTGACACAGCTAATGCCATATCATACCAAGCTTGTGTTGACTCAAAAATATCTGTTGTTGAACTTGATTTAGTGAAAGATGCCCCACTATTTGTTGATTTATACAAACCTTGAAATCCATTACCAGTTGTTGCACTCAATACATATACATAAGCCGAATTTGCAGGAGTAACATCAATTGCTAACCTGCCAGAAGATGTAGGTAAACCGGAAGTTATAGTTGCAAATGTAGAGCCTGCATCAGTAGATTTGTAAAAAGTATTCGTTGTAACTGCATATACTGTATTAGGATCACCAGGTTTTACTTTAATATCTTTAATATTACCATTTAAAACATTAGTCCAATTTGTCCCTCCATTTGAAGTTTTATACAAACCTGCACTTGTAGCAACCCATAAAATACTAGGATTAGATGGATGTATAAATATGTCTGCTGCCCTTGTAGAAGTATTAGTAAAAGATAAACCCGTAGTATTCCAAGTTACTCCACCATCTGTCGATTTCATAACACCTATAGAGTATGTATCTCCAGCATCTTTATCTCCTGTTGCAATATAAATTATTTTTGAATTAGTAGGATCTGTTACAATTCCTGAAACTCCTATTTGTGGTAATTCATCTGATAGGGGAGTCCAATTCACTCCTGCATCTGTTGATTTCCATATACCCCCAGCAGGAGTTCCTACATAAATAACACTAGCATTATTAGGGTCTACATAAACCACATTAACCCTACCCTGTCCAGCAGACCATGACCCTGTAACTGAATGCGAGAAAGGTCCAACAGGTTGCCAATTTGAAGTGGCTAAAACACTTCTCCTATTGTTCTTTGATCTATTCTTATTTTGCCAAGCAGTCCAAATTTCTGAAGGTGTTATTAATGTTCCATCAGGATGAACATTATTTCTCCAATAATATTCCCATCGCATATAAGGTTTATACCCTGATCCTTTTTTATTTTTGTCGTGTGTAAGCCAATATTGATTAAATGCATTTGTCATTTCATCAATGGAAACCTCTCCTTTTTTTGAACTTAATGACATATCTGACATCCAAGGCGCGTCTGAATTAAATTGCGCCGATAACTTTATTGTACTCAAAACCATTATCCCAATGATTTTTAGCATATTTCTTTTTATCATATTTTTAAGGATTTTTTTAAATACAACAAATACATAGCTTAGATTAAAAACTCAAGAATGTGATAAACAATTAGACATTTGAGTTATCCAAACCTATTTCCAAACAAGCCGCTTTGTTGTTAAAAAAGCTACTCAAATAAATTTTGAATAGCTTTTTGATATTTACATTATTATTTTTTTGTAAACTTTTTAGTTATAGATTTTTGACCATCATTAACATCAATTACATACACACCTGCAGGTAATTTTGAAACGTTAATTTCTGGATGAGTAAGTTCTCCACCCAATATAGCTTGTCCCATTAAGTTGTAGACTTTGTATGAAACTTTTCTACTATCAAATAAAGAAACATTTAATGTATTTTCTGCAGGAACAGGATACATACTAAAATCATACACATTAGAATCATTTCCTATTTCTTGACCTGCTATAATATTTATTGCAGGTCCAGATGAACCAATGTTTACAGTATAATCCTCAACTTCTCCATAAGTAAAAGTCTCACAAGCAGTAGAAGTTGCGCTATATTTCATTTGAACTCTCATTCTTGTTTGTCCTGCAAGTGCAGTTGTAGGAACTGTAAAAGTAGCTGATAAAGTACCTGAACTAGCAGATGAACCAGCAACTACTTTTTCTGTAGATTCAAAAGTTCCATTTTTGTTATAGTCAATCCAAATTGACCAATATTCAGTATATGCTGAAGATGAAAACCCTGCACTAAAATAAATAGTATTAGAACCGTATGGAAGTGGTGCAACTTTTGAAGTAAAATTACCATATCCACCATTTGATCCTGTTGTGTTTATCATACCATTTAATGCTACATAATCTATCCATTCGTAAGAAGAATTATTCCCATTACTCGCACAATACATTAACGATGTACCAGTAGTAGTTACCGAAACAGCATTACTAGCTGCTGAAACGTTTCCTGCACCATCTTTTGCTCTAACGGTAAACGAGTATGTCGTTGACGGTGTTAATCCTGTAGCGGTATATGTTGTACCTGTCACACTTGCTAAAAATGTAGTACCTCTATACACATCATATCCAGTCACACCTATATTATCTGTAGCGCCAGACCAAGATAAATTAGTAGATGTAGATGTCGTTCCAGCTGCAGTCAATGTTGGTGCCGTAGGAGCGATTGTATCAGAAGATGTACTTGTTGTAAAATTAACAGATGAAGAAAACGCAGAAGATGTACCACCCGAACACAAACTTCTTACCTGTACCTCATATGCAGTAGCGGCTAATAAACCAGACAATGAAACTGTATTTGTTGATGCAGCAACTGTATTCCAAGTTGTACTAGCAGTTGCTTTATATCTAACTTCATAGGTAGCACCCGCAACAGCATTCCAATTTACAGTTACACCAGTTGAAGTAACATTTGTAGTTCCCAATCCTGTAGGCACAGTAGCCACACAAGATGTACTGTTTGTAACACCTGTAACAATTAAAGTATAATTTTGACTACTTCCTGTTAAAGTTCCTTTATGAGTAATTGTTATCGTATATTGTCCTGAAGCACCTGAAACATCCACTCTCTCATACGGATCTTTAGTATTATCACCTAGTCCATTAGTTGTAACTCCTGTTAATCTCCAAGGAAAATATGTAGTTCCGCTTTTAGTAATTCTAATATCTAAATCATTTACTAAAATAGCAGTATTAGAATTTAAAGCCGTAGTAGCTGTACCCGCTCTATCTGTCCATGAAATAGATGCCATTAATTTATTTACTCCATCACTATTTACATTTAATGTATATGTTTGACCAGCTTGTAAAGTTAATTCACTTATAAGTGATGATGTACCATTTTTAGTAATTGTCTCAGCAGCTCTTTTAGCATTTAAAAGTCCCCAACCAAACACAGCATCAGGTCCAGCTGTACCAGCATCATCTGCTGTATGAAGAGCTAATCCTTTTAAAGTTGCTGCTCTCATAAATGTGCCTTTAGTATTATTATAATGCTGTTGCAACAACAATAAAGTACCTGTTACATTTGGCGAAGCCATAGATGTTCCAGTGATAGAAGCATAAGCAGTATCACTAGATTCATATGTAGAGTAAACTCCCGTTCCATTACCTGTAATATCTGGTTTAATACGTAAATCATCTGTAGGACCTTGACTACTACTGGAGTTTATTGCTACCGACACAAGATTCCCGTTTGTATCTATATTAGCATCTTGAGCATTTGCAACAACCATATTGTTCTTACAAGTAGCGTGTCCTGTAAGCTTATCATATCCACTTGCTAATGGACTGTCGGTAATTGCAGATCCACCATCATTACCAGCAGCTACAACCATCAAGTAATTAGGAGCATTAAACATTAAATTATCCCAGTCTTTAGAGTCTGTTATATAAGCTCCTGGATAATAATTTGGCAAAATATTATTACCAAAATCGTCTTTTGAACGATAACCATAGGAATGATTAGACACCAGCATACCATTACTAGCCGCTGTGGTTGCTTCAGAAAGGTCATTGTTCCACATATAACCTCTTACTTTTGCTTGCCAAGCCATTCCTTTTGCATTAGCCGTAAAACCAGAAGCGCATATCGTTCCTGTAACGTGTGCTGCATGAAAATTAAGTTTTGTTCCTCCCTCTGAGGTTGCATCCTCAACAGAAACCCTATTTGTACCTCCTGCTCCATCATACTCCTGATGAGTTACACGAGCATGACCTCCATCCCAAACATACGCAATCATATTTTGACCGTCCAAGCTTAGACCTAAGCTTCCACCACTATTAATGTGATTTGTTCTCGTTGATTTAGCAGCAGCTACATTGAAAGTTCTATAATAAATAGGCTTTCCATTTACAATTTTTTGTATTTCGGCTAAACCTCCATCACTTAATTTTAAGGTTATGGGAAAATTTTTTGTTCTAGCAAATTCTAAAGCAAATTTTTTCTGTTCCTGTTCCTTCTTTAAACTCTGGGTTAATAATTCTGACATTTTTTGTTTGTCATAGCCTGAAGTGATTTTTGCTCTTTCATTTTCAGTTTGGGCTAAAGCTCCAATGCCTGTTGACATTGCAAAAAAAACAATCAGCTTGTTAAAAATCTTCTTGTTTTTCATAGTTAAGTGGTTTTTTAGATTATTTATTCTTTTTGTGAAAAAGAATCCTAATATAAAAAAAATACACTAATTAAGCATTTAAAAATCAATAAATTAACAAAAAAATCTATAAAAAACAAATTTATTAGTCAAAATGAAAATTTTTAACAAAAATCATAACATTCTCAAAGTCAATAAAAAAGGCGATAGTTACCTATCGCCTTACATTTTAAAATATTAATTTAGAAACTCATTTCTGGAATATCTCCTTCAATGATTAAATCGGCTTCTGTGGCATTAATAATTTCTTCAACCGAAACTCCGGGTGCTCTTTCTAAAAGTTTAAAACCCTTAGCTGTTATCTCTAAAACTGCTAATTCGGTAACTACTTTTTTTACACAACCCACACCAGTTAGTGGCAAAGTACATTTCTTTAAGATTTTAGATTCACCTGCTTTATTCACGTGCATCATTGCAACAATAATATTTTCTGCAGAAGCAACTAAATCCATAGCACCTCCCATACCTTTTACCATTTTTCCTGGGATTTTCCAATTGGCAATATCTCCATTTTCAGAAACTTCCATCGCTCCCAAAATAGTCAAATCTACTTTTTGTGCTCTAATCATCCCGAAACTAAATGCAGAATCAAAAAAACTTGCTCCAGACAAAGTAGTAATAGTCTGTTTTCCAGCATTGATGACATCTGCATCTTCCTCTCCTTCAAAAGGGAAAGGTCCCATCCCTAATACACCATTTTCACTTTGAAATTCTACTGAAATATCTTCACGCACAAAGTTAGCTACCAAAGTAGGAATCCCAATTCCTAAATTCACATAATAGCCATCTTTTACTTCTTGTGCAATACGCTTTGCTATTTGATTTTTATCTAATGCCATAATTTATTCTAATTCTAAATTTAAAACTTTTGTTATGAACTCGTTTTCTTTTTCTTCAATAAAATTTTTTCTTTCTTGTAAAACTTCTTCAATCTTATCACTAGCAAACAATTTTCTCATTTTCTCATTAATAAAAATATTTTCTTCTTTACCTAAATAATCTTGACCTAATAAAAAACTTAAATCTTTTATATTCTTAGGAAAATGATTTATAGAATTATATCGTAAAAAATCAAAAACTGTATTTGAAGGTAACATGTTTTCTACATTTTGAAACAATTTGAATGCTTTATAGCCATCAATTGAATCTGAATTTATTTTATTTGGAGCATTTATTATTTCTGATGAGTTAATATTATAATTGATCATAAATAATGCTAAAGCTTTAGCCCTTACGCTTCCCATTAAAATTTTTTCAGGAAAAGGTAATGGTTTAAATTTTTCATTACTTTCATCATAATAAAGCGAACTTTCATTTTCATCTTTAATGAATTTCTGAAATTGAAGATAAGCTAATCTTTGTTTGCTTAAATTATAAATAGTAAAATAATTTGCATAAGTAGTTATCCAAAACCACTCCTTTAGTTTTTTTAAATGGTTAGGTGTAGGATTTATAACTTGACTAAAAAAATCTGTAATAAAAATAAATTGATTATTATAAGGTATTAATTTTGAATCAATAACCATTAATTCTTCATAAAAGAATTCAGTTGAAACTTTTATTGCATCAAAGGTTTTTTTAGTTATTTCTATAAAATCATCTCTTCTAACTAAATTTTCGATTTTCTTTGAATCATTCTTAGAAATTTGATCAAAATAAATCCCCCCAAATGAATTAATAATACAATTGAGTATGACATCTCTTTTAATTTTATCAAAATTATAAAAACTTAATTCATCTTGAAGAAGTTTGTCTATTTCTGTTCCAAGTCTAAAACTTGGGTCTTTTTCTATCAAACTTGCAGATATTACCCAATCTGTTGATATAGGTTCTCCAGTTGAATTTAATCTTTGGAAAATCTCAATAGCTTCAGAAATTGAACCTCCGTAAAGATTAATATTTGGCAATTCAATATTTTGGAATGTAAGACTTATCTCTTCATAGCGTTTGATATACTCCTCAATTTCTATATTCTGTTCTCCAAAGAGAGATTTTTGAAATTGAAAAAATTCTTTACCATCAACCAATTTATAAATTGGAATTTGATAAAATTTTAATTTTGATAAATCTTGTTTTCTATTAAGTTCAAATTGCTCATCTTTTAAGTTATAAATAAAATTGAATTCTTTTTCCCATTTATCTTTATCTTGTTTTAATCCTTTTTTAGGATTAATTAAACAGCCAAATAATGTAGACAAACGTTGAAATCCATCTAAAATATAAAATGAATTTTCTTTTTTTAATGGTATCATGTAACTACCCAACTCATTCCCATTGAAGTTTTTGTAAATATCTTCGCTATTAGAAAAGTCAGGTTTCCAAAGTAGAATTGAACCAATTGGATACCTTCTTTTGATGCTATCTAATAAATCCAATTTTTTTTCATTTGTCCAAACATAATTTCTTTGAAAAGCAGGAACTTGAAGTTCTCCTTTTTCAAACATTTCTATGTATTCCGAAATATTTGCTTTGTCGGGTTTAATTTTAATTTTATCATTCATAATAAATGCTCAATTTTATGGACAATTCTTTCTAATTCATCATTTCCCGCTCTCTCTTCTAAATTTAACTTCGTTACAGCATTATTTTTAAAGAGTATGGGGAAATTGTTTTTAAATTTCCCAAAACCTTTTTGTTTTATGCCTGTCATCAATGTTACGTCTAATAATGGTTCTACGAAAATATTATCATATAGATTATTTGTTTCTAAATTGATTTGTTCTTTAGTTTTTTTGAATTGTTGTTTCTCATCTAAATCACTTAATCCATTTTCAATACTAAAAAAATCTTTTTGAGGTTCAGATAAACTTCTGTAAGCATCTATCCAGCAAGTATAATTAGAATTCGTCTTTAATGTTTCAATAGCTTCAACAGGCACATAATTTTCAATACTTCTTTTTCGTAAAATATGTCTTGAAATAGAATTATCAATTAAAAATCGTAATATAATTTTTTTATTTCCTTTTAGTGGTTGTATTGGATGTAACTTGTCAGAGTCCATTAATACAAAACATCTCAAATATTTACTTTTATCTGATTTAGGAAGAGCATTAAATGATTGTTTTTTACCTTCTATAAAGTTCTTAATGTTGTCACACCCTCCAGCATTTTCAAATTGAATCCAATTGTTTTCTAAATACGTTAAAATTTTAGAATCATTAGCAAAATGTTTAAAAATAGTATTAATAAAATAAGCGTCATTTTTGCTGTTTTCTAAAATAATGCTCAATGGCTGAATGAAATAGCGAATAGCTTCATCTATGGTAAAAACATTTTGATGTTCTACAAATGTAGAGGTTACTTTATATTTAGATTTCAAAAAAATATCAGAATTTGAATCTTGATTTCTTACTAAATTATCATAGTATTCAATCAAAGAAGATTGATCGTCATAGTCTAATCTTTTAAAGAATTTTGAATTTAATAATTCATTATCTATTTCTGTGTAAACCCTATATCTATCTTTATAGGTACACAATTGCAAGAAGAAATTTAATCCTTTAAAATCTCTATTTTCAAAAACTTCTTTTTCAATTTCAATTACCATACTTTGGATTGTCTATTTGAGCTGTTCTTATTCCAATAGTTTCTGTTAATGTTTCTGCAAAAATACCTTCTGGCCAAAAAGAAACTCGTCCAAACTCATCTACTTTAATCTCTTCTAATTCACTCACATATTCCTCTTCTTTGAAATCTACATAATAAATAGCTAATTCTTCGGGCTTTAATTTTCCTTCAGCTACCAAACGTCTCAATCTTAATACAAAATTTTGAGAATGGGTTTCTATTAAATATCGTTTGTTATTATCCTCTAAATAAGAATCTACAAATCGTTCTGCCAAATTTCCGTGAGCTGCTGGATGTAAATGAGTTTCAGGTTCTTCAATGCATATTAAAATTGGTTCATCGTCATGTATAAAAGACCGTGTTATCAACGGAAGCACTTGACTAATTCCTTGACCAGATTGTTTTATATTAATGGCTGAAAGTTCATCGTTTTTTATCACGACTTCAAAATTACTTTGTGTTTCCCTTTTGTGTTCTTCAACTTCAATTTCCCAACCTTCAAAATTTTTATTATACCAATTACTAATCTTTTCAACAATAGAATCACTATTATTTATATGGTCCTCTATGAGTATTTGATACGTGTTTTGTCCTTTAACACCGATTTTATTATCTATTAGCTTAGAATAAAAATAATTATATTCAGGTAAAATTCTAATTCCACTTATATAATCTATTTCAAATCCTTTTAAATTAAGATCTTTTGCAAGAAATCCTTTAGCACTTGAAAAATCTATCTCTACATCATTAACTTTGTATTCTAAAATTTCATTTTGATTAATTGAAATCTCTATTTTTTTATCTTCAATACCTAATTCAAAAGATAAAAACCCAGCTTCATTTTTTTTATAAATTAAATCTTTATAATGCGTTCCTAAATCAATTATATTAGAACTATCTATACCAACAGTGTAAGATGTTTTAATATCTTCTCCTTTAAAACCCGCAGAAATCATCGCTGGCAACTTCAAAACTGCCGTTTTTCCACTATTATTCTTACCAATTAAAATGGTAATAGGTTTTATTTCTAGTTCTTGCCAGTTTTTAAATAGTTTGAAGTTTTTAAATCTAATCTTCGATACCATAATTTGATAATTTCAAATGAATTACGAAATTTTAATCATTTCGCTTATCTTAATCAGTAATTATTTTTGTCTAACGGTTCTTTGCTCAATTCTTTTTTCAAATTTTTCCCCTTGGAAAATACGATTAATCATAATTCCTGGGATGTGAATCTCGTTAGGATCTAAAGTTCCCGCTGGTACCAATTCTTCTACTTCAGCTATAGTTATTTTAGCTGCACCCGCCATAGGAGCATTAAAATTTCTTGCCGTTCCTTTAAAAATAAGGTTTCCGGCTTCGTCACCTTTCCAAGCTTTCACAATTGAAAAATCTGCTTTAAATGCATGTTCAAGTATGTGCATTTTTCCGTTAAACTCACGAACTTCCTTACCCTCGGCTACTTCTGTACCATAACCCGCAGGCGTAAAGAATGCAGGAATTCCTGCTTGAGCTGCGCGACATTTTTCTGCTAAAGTTCCTTGTGGTGTTAGTTCTACTTCCAGTTCACCCGAAAGCATCTGACGCTCAAACTCAGCATTTTCGCCTACATAAGACGAAATCATTTTTTTAATTTGGCGCTTTTGCAAAAGCAATCCTAAACCAAAATCATCTACACCTGCATTGTTTGAGATACAGGTCAAGTTAGTTACTTCTTTTTTTACTAACTCTGCAATACTATTTTCCGGAATTCCGCAAAGACCAAAACCTCCTAACATAATAGTCATTCCGTCTTGAATTCCTTCTAATGCTTCTTGTACGTTGTTTACTTTTCTTGTAATCATATTTTAAAGTCCAAATTCGTCTGTATTTTGTTCTTCTTCTGGTTTAACTGCTGTCGAGTCTGATTGTATAGAATCTCTTTCTCTATGGCGAACTGGTGCATAATAACAATCAACTTTTATAGCAAAATCTTTAGGTTTTTCAAATTCTTCCTTAGATATGTGTAAAGAAGGATCTGCATAACATTTTTTCATAAACAATCCCCAAATAGGTAATGCCATAGTAGCACCTTGTCCAGCAGCTAAAGTTTTAAAATGTGCCGACCTATCTTCGTTTCCAACCCAAACACCAGTAGCTAAATTAGGAACCATTCCCATAAACCAACCATCAGATTGATTTTGAGTTGTACCAGTCTTACCCGCAATAGGATTAGTAAACATGTAAGGATACCCTGTCACTCTATTATATTTCCAGCCTCCACCTTGTGTACGAAGTCTATCACCAGAACCTGATTCTGTAACTCCTTCTAAAAGTTTGATTACTGCAAAAGAAATATCTTTACTCAATACATCACGAGTTTCCATTTTAGGCTCGTAAACTACATTTCCATTTTTGTCTTCAATTTTCAAGATGAATTGTGGTTTTACATAAATTCCTTGATTGGCGAATGTACTATATGCCGCCACCATATCTTTTACTGTAATATCTACAGCTCCCAATGCTATCGAAGGTTGTGAAGGAATTTCAGTTTCTACACCTAATTTTCTAACTAAATCCACAACAGCATCTGGACCCGTTTTATCAATCAATTTAGCCGAAACAGTATTAATTGAATTTGCTAAAGCTCTCTTCAAAGTCACCATTCCTCGGTATCTGTTATCCGAATTACGAGGTTCCCAATCTTCTGTTACATTATGTTTTCCTTTACGAATCATAAACGGACCATCAATTATGGTATCACAAGGCGACATTCCTAATTGCTGAATAGCAGTAGCATATACAAATGGCTTAAACGTAGAACCCACTTGTCTTGCTCCTTGACCTACGTGGTCATATTGGAAATATCTATAATCCATACCTCCTACCCATACTTTTACGTGACCTGTTTGTGGTTCCATAGACATCATACCCGGCTGAAGGAAATGCTTATAATAACGAATAGAATCCATAGGAGTCATAGTAGTGTCTTTATCCCCTTTCCAAGTAAATACCGTCATTTTAGTTTTAATACTAAAAGATTTTATGATTTCGTCTTCATCTTTTCCAGCCTCCGAAAGAATTCTCCAACGATCTGTATTACGCATAGAACGATCCATTACTTTATCAATTTCACTCTGATTAATTCTTACAAATGGTGCCGTTTTATTTCCTTTTGCTTCATTAAAAAATTCTTCTTGCAAATTAGCTAAATGTTCCTGTACAGCTTCTTCTGCATACAACTGCATACGAGAATCGATAGTAGTGTAAATTTTTAATCCATCTGAATAAATATTATAATCTGAACCATCTTCTTTCTTATTATCCTGTATCCATTTTTTTAAATAATCACGCAAATACTCTCTGAAATAAGTAGCAGTTCCTTCATTATATTTTTCAGGTGTAAAAGTTAATCGGATAGGTTTTGCTTGATAATTTTGTTTTTGAGATGTGGTCAAAAACTTATTTTTTTCCATTTGTTTTAATACCACATTACGTCTGTCACGTACTTTTTCTTCTCTTTTTAACGGATTAAAAAGAGATGGATTTTTTAGCATTCCCACCAACATTGCAGACTCATCTACTGTTAGATTTTTAGGTTCTTTGTTAAAATATACTTTTGATGCAGATCGAATTCCAACTGCTGTATTAATAAAATCGACCTTATTGAAATACATTGCTATTATTTCATTCTTGGTATATTGACGCTCCAGACGAATTGCAATAATCCATTCCTTCACTTTTTGAACCAAACCAATAATTTTAATTTTTGATCTTTCTCCGTGAAAAAGCAATTTAGCTAATTGCTGTGTAATAGTACTTGCCCCTCCATTTGTCCCTAATTTCAAAAGCGCACCAACTGTACGTTTTCCATCAATTCCGGAATGTTCATAAAAACGCTCGTCTTCTGTAGCTACTAGTGCATTTACTAAATGTTTAGGTAAATCTTCATATTTTACAGGAGTTCTATTCTCGTTGAAGAACTTCCCTATCACTACACCATCTGCAGAAATAATTTCTGTTGCAAGATTTGATTCAGGGTTTTCTAATTCTTCAAAAGAAGGCATTGAACCAAAAATTCCCCAAGAAGTAAATAGAAAAAACAATAATACTCCTCCAAATGTATATAAGAAATATTTCCAAAACTTTTTTACATATGGAGAATAATCTGGTTTTTTAGAGTTTTGTGTTTGTGCCATATTATTTTTGTAATGCTAATGATTCTATTCTGAAACCTACTTCCGTGATTCCGTCTAATTTTTCTACTCCTTTTACCTTTCCATTTTGCCTTACGGCTTGCTGGATAGAAACTTTATAATTCCCTTTTTCTGGAAACATAAAATGTTCTTTATACCAAAGTTTACTTTCCTTAATATCTGAAAAACCTTCTCCCATAAGAGAACCATCTGGATTAGCCATTTGATACTCTAAGGTATCAATTTTTATCCTACCCTTAGGTTGTTCTAACTTAACAATAAGGTAAATATTGCTAAACGGATAATCGTTATTGTTTCTTATGTTGATAAACATATTCTCTGGTTGTTTTGATACTTCGTGATCAAAACTAAACTTCAAAATACTATCTTTCTGCCAACCGTTTTCGATGGTTTTATATTCATCAAAAACTTGTGTTTTGTCACAAGAAGTAAAAAGTGAAGCTACTAAAAGCAGAAAAATACTATTTTTTAGTGTCTTTTTTTTCATTTCTATTTTTATGACCTTTGTTAGGGTTTTGATTTTGATTTTTGTTTTCGTTATTAGCTGGAGCTGGACGACGTTTTTTATTTTTATTTTTATTTCTCGACTTCGGCTGATCAAAACGAGTAAGACTATCTTGACCCATTGCATTTTGAAATGTTTTTTCCACTTCTGGTTTGTCCAACTCTACGGCAAAATCTTCTAGAGAAGCAATTTTTTTGCCTTGTTTATTCGTTTTTATAATTTGCTTCACTTCATCTGCTTTCAAAACATGCCATTGAGCAAAATTCCCAACATAAGCAAACCACATTAATTCTTTAAAAATATCGATTTTTTGACAAATTGCTTCTCCTTTTTCTGTTTGAAGTTTTGTTTCCATATCTGGAAAATCCTTCAATGCGTCCATATAAGTATCTAACTCATAATTCAAACAGCATTTCAACTTACCACATTGCCCGGCTAATTTTTGTGGATTCAACGATAACTGCTGATAACGAGCTGCAGAAGTATTTACACTTCTAAAATCTGTTAACCATGTAGAGCAACACAATTCTCGACCACAAGAACCAATACCGCCAAGGCGAGCTGCTTCCTGACGAAAACCTACTTGTTTCATCTCAATTCTAATTTTGAACTCAGATGCATAATCTTTAATTAATTGACGAAAATCGACACGGTCATTTGCTGTATAGTAAAACGTAGCTTTTGAACCATCTCCTTGAAATTCGATATCAGAAATTTTCATTTCAAGTTGTAAAGCAATTGCTAACTCTCTAGCTCTAACTTGAATTGCAGCTTCTTTGTCTCTGGCTTCTTGCCAAATATCAATATCTTTTTGTGAAGCTTTACGATAAATTTTCGGAAGCTCATTGTTTGAATTTTCACCTTTTTTCTTCATTTGCACTTTAACTAATTCACCTGTTAAAGTTACAATCCCAATATCGTGTCCAGGTGAAGCTTCTGTCGCTACAACATCACCTATACTCAAAGTTATTTTCTCTGAATTTCTAAAAAACTCTTTACGCCCATTTTTGAAACGCACTTCTACACAATCAAAAGGTTCTTGTCCTCCTGGTAATGCCATATTAGCCAACCAATCGAAAACCGTTAATTTATTGCAGCTATCGGTACCGCAAGTCCCATTATTTTTACACCCTTTTGGCGCACTGCCATCAGCGGTTGAACAACTATTACAAGCCATAAAATTTGAATATATATTGGTCATCTCGCCATAGGCGGACTACTATTGCCAATTTAGTTTAGTGTGTAAAGATACGATTTGAAATTACAAATCTCAAATTACTAAAAACAAAAAACCTACTACATAAAAATGCAATAGGTTTTAAGTAGGTATTTTGAAAAAATTAATTATTTATTTTAAACAATTTATCTGATAATCGCACTCTAAATGGCACATTAAAGGTTACTTTATCATTACTATTTGCAATGTCTTTTTCTGAACCATTAACTCTCATTTGAGTGATTTCTAATTCTTGATTTCCAGTTGTAGGTCCTGAAATTAAAATTTTATCCCCTATTTTGAGTTCTCCGTTTGTTAAGATAAACTGGGCAACATTTGCCTTAACAAAGAAATGTTCTGCTTTGCCAATTAATGTTTTCTTAATTTTTAATTTTTGACGAAGTGTTCTTGGTTTTTCTTCGGTTGCTTTCGCTAATGGAGTTGTAGATAGTTGCCCTGATTTTTTAAATTTCAAAGCTTCCGATTTTCCTTTTCTAAAAATTTTATTGCCTACTTGAATTCCTCTTCTCAATCGTACTTGCTCTTCTAAAGGAAGGTGTGTAGTTTCTAAACATTCTGTTGAACAACAATGTTCCATCATTTCAGCACACTCATCACACTGAATAAATAGTAAATGACAACTGTCATTAGCGCAATTTGTATGTGTATCACAAGGTTTACCACATTGATGGCATTGTGCTATAATATCATCTGTAATTCTTTCGCCTAAGCGATGGTCGAACACAAAATTTTTACCTATGAATTTACTTTCTAAACCTTCCTCTTTAATCTGCTTCGCATAATTAATGATTCCGCCTTCTAATTGATACACATTTTTAAAACCTTGATGCTTAAAATAGGCAGATGCTTTTTCGCAACGAATGCCACCTGTACAATACATAACTAGGTTTTTATCTTCTTTAAAATCTTTCAATTGGTCATTGATAATTGGTAACGACTCACGGAAAGTTTCTACGTCTGGCGTAATAGCCCCTTTGAAATGTCCTACTTCACTTTCGTAATGGTTACGGAAATCAACCACAATGGTATTTGGGTCGTCTAATATCTCATTGAATGCTTTTGCATTTAAATGAACCCCTTTATTTGTCACATCAAAAGTTTCATCATTCAAACCATCGGCTACAATTTTATGACGTACTTTAACTGTTAGCTTTAGAAAGGAATGATCGTCTTGTTCTACCGCCACGTTCAAACGGATTCCTCTCATAAAATCATAAGCTTCTAATGTTTCACGAAAAGCTTCAAAATTTTCGGCAGGAACACTCATTTGTGCATTAATTCCTTCTTTGGCTACATAAGTTCGACCTAAAGCGTCTAACTCATTCCAAGCTAAAAATAAATCGTCTCTAAATTTTTTAGGATCTTCGATGTGCGCGTATTGATAGAAAGATAACGTAAGACGTTGTTTGCCCGCTTGGTCAATCAACTCTTTTCTTTCTTCTGCGCTTAAGGTGTTATACAGTTGCATGCTATAAACGTTAAGTGAGAATTAAACAAAATGTTATGAACTCTAAATGGAAGAATTCGGACACAAAGGTATTGTTTTTTAAATAATTTCAAAATATTTGCCCGGAAGTGGTCTAATAATCCCTTTCAATTCCATATTTAATAATAGAGAAGAAAGTTTAAAAACAGGAATATTAGTTTCCAGTGAAACAATATCTAAGTGCTCTTTAGATTTATTTTTGAGATAATCATATATAATTTGTTCTTCATCAGATAAAGTAACAAAGAGTTGCTTTTGGATTACTTTTTCAGATTTTTTTATATCCCAATTAAGATGATATACTAAATCGGCTGCACTTGTCAGAACTTGTGCTTTATTGGTTTTGATTAACAAATTACACCCTTGGCTATATTTGTCTGTTACCCTTCCAGGTACTGCAAAAACATCACGATTGTATTCGTTTGCAAGATTTGCAGTTAGCAAAGAACCTCCTTGTTCAGCACTTTCGATAACAATAGTAGCTTCGGAAATAGCCGCCACAATTCTATTCCTTTTTACAAAATTTTCTCTGTCAGGATTAGATGTACTCCAAAATTCGGTCATAAAGCCTCCATTTTGTTCTACTTTGCTAATGTATTTTTTGTGTGTTTTGGGGTAAACTTGATTTAAGCCGTGGGCTAAAACCCCTATGGTTTGTAAATTGTTATCCATAGCAGTTTGATGTGCCACAATGTCAACTCCATAAGCAAAACCACTAACAATAATTGGATTTAGAGGAGCTAAATCGGAAATGAGTTTTTTACAAAAATCTATTCCATAAGAAGTAATTTGTCTTGTTCCGACAATACTTATTATTTTCCTATTTTCTAAATTTATATTTCCAGAAGTGAAAAGTAAAACTGGTGCATCATAGCATTGTTTCAAACGTTCAGGATATAAAGCGTCTTGATAAAATAAAACTTGAATATTTTCTTTTTGGATAAAATTTAATTCAGCTTCAGCCGCTTTTAGAACTTGTGGATTTTGTAAATTCTTGATTAAAGTAGTTCCAATTCCATCTATTTTAGCTAAATCGACAGTCTTAGCATTAAAAACATCTTCGGGAGAACCTAAGTGAGAAATTAACTTTTTAGCAGTAACATCTCCAATACCTTCAACTTTTAGCAGTGCTAAGGCAAATAATAATTCTTGTTGTAACATGGCGTATAAATAATAGTACAAAGAAAATAATTTTTTTAATTGTTGATAACATTTGTTAATAAATTTTTGCTTTCAACTTGTATTTTCTACTTTTGTTGCTATGAATATTGAAGTTTTTATTTCGCAATTGTTATATCGTTACCAATGTGTAACGGTACCTAGTTTTGGTGCTTTTTTATCTGAAACAGTACCAGCAAACATACAGGAAAATAACCACACATTTTATCCTCCTAAAAAAACTATATCTTTTAATCCTTACATTAAAAATAATGATGGATTATTAGCAAATCATATTTCTCAACAAGAAAAATGTTCTTATGACCAGGCCATACATATCATTACAAACCAAGTAGTTGTTTGGGAAAACAAATTAAAAAACAGAGATTTTTTAATTTTAAAAAACATAGGTTTATTACGATTAAATTCTGAAAATAATATTGTTTTCGAACCTTATGATCATTCAAACTACTTGACGACATCTTTTGGGTTATCATCCTTTGTTTCACCAACTGTAAAAAGAGAAGTTCTTAAGAAAGTTGTAGATGAAACTATTCTACCAGAAATAAATGAACCTGCTGAAGTTGAACATCTGGATGAAAAACAAGGTTTCAATTTTAGAAAATTTAGCAAATATGCAGCTACTATTTTAGTAACTATTGGGGCATCAGGATTTGGTTATATAAACCATATCAACAAACAAGCTGAAGTTGAAACTTTGATGTTACAAAAAGAAGTGCAAAAAGAAGTACAAACTAAAATTCAAGAAGCTACTTTTTTTATATTAAACCCAACGACGACACCAGAAGCGTTAGAAAATAACAAATATCCTTTTCATATCGTTTCAGGCTCTTTTAGAAACCCAGAAAATGCAAACAAAGCGTTAAGTGATTTGATAAAAGATGGTTTTGATGCTAGAATTATAGAAAAAAATGACCAAGGATTATATCCTGTGATATATGGAAGTTTTACTTCATATCCTGAAGCACAAGAAAAATTAAAAGAAATCCACACTAAAGGTAATGTCGAAGCCTGGATTCTTATAAAAGAATTATAATTACATTAGCCTTTCTGATTTGAAAGGCTTTTTTTTATCTTTGTCGCAATTAATCCTACTTTCTAATGCAAACAAAATTTCCATCAGATTCATTGACAATCTTAACTGATTTAGTATTGCCAGGTGAAACAAATCCTCTTAATAATCTTTTTGGAGGTGAATTACTAGCTCGAATGGACAGAGCTGCGAGTATAGCCGCACGTCGCCACTCAAGACGTATTACAGTTACTGCTTCTGTAAATCACGTTGCTTTTAATAGAGCTGTCCCACTAGGAAGCGTTGTAACAGTTGAAGCTAAGGTTTCAAGAGCGTTTACTAGTTCAATGGAAATTTATATCGATGTTTGGATTGAAGACCGCGAATCTGGAACAAGAAATAAAGCTAATGAAGCTATCTATACTTTTGTAGCTGTTGATGAAACAGGTCGCCCAGTTGAAGTTCCTCAAGTTGTTCCTCAAACTGAAGAAGAACAAGCTCGATTTGATGCTGCTCTACGAAGAAAGCAATTGAGTTTAGTACTTGCAGGAAAAATGAAACCTCAAGATGCTACAGAGTTAAAAGCACTATTTATGCAATAACTACCAAAAATAGTAATCAATAAAAAATGCGACATAAGTCGCATTTTTTATTACATATTTATAATCCACGATTGAGGATTTAGCTTTGTTGTATTTTGAAATATCAAGAATTTCAATACTGCTTTACCAGTAAAATTATTATAAAAAATTGTTCCTAAAGTTTGTTTGGTGCTTACTTTTTGACCTTTACTCACATTTACGCTACCTAAATTCGAGTAAGTTGTAATATAATCTCCATGTCGAATAACAACAGTTGCAGTTCCATTTGCAGCTTGCTGAACATCACTAACCTCCCCATTAAATACAGCTCTTGCTTGTGCTCCCCTTTCTGAAGAAATTTCAATTCCACTACTTTCAATCATAATTGAAGGTTCTAACGGGTGTGGCTGACGACCAAAACGTTTTGTTAATGCTCCTTTTTCAACTGGCCAAGGCAAACGACCTTTATTTGCTTTAAAATCATTTGCTAAAACTTTTGCCTCAGGTGTAAGTACAAATGTTGTTGTATTAGTTGTATTACCCGCTTTTTTGTTTGCTGCCGCAATAGCTTCACGAATTAAACGATCAATTTGACGTTCAATTGCTCTAGATTCAGCTTGTTTTTTCTTAATTTCTGCAATAATCTTCTTCTTATCCTTTTTTATAGAATACAAGATTTTCTCTTGTTCTTGTTTTTGCTTAACTAATTCCTGCTTTTCTTTTTCACTCTCAGCAATTAGCTGCTCTTTTTCTTTTTTTTGTTTGTCTAATTTTTGATTATACTGTTCTAACTCTTGAGTCTTTGTTTTAATCTCTTCACCTTGTGCTTTTCTAAATACAGAATATTGTTTCATATACTGAAAACGCTTGTATGCTTGCAAGAAATTTTCTGATGAAAGTAAAAACATCGCTTTACTTTGCTCAGAACGCGTTTTATAGGATTTCATAATCATTTCGGCATAATCTTCTTTTAAAACTTCTAAATCTTTTTTAAGATGATTAACCTTTATCTGATTTATATACATACTATTTTTAAGAACTTTTTTTTGTCGTTCGGTCGTATTAATCAATTTTTGCTGTAAACCTATTTGCTCCTTTTTATGCACAAGAACAACAGTTACACTTTTTTCTTTTTTCTTTTGTTCACCTAACAATTTTTCTTTTTGGCGAATTTCTTCTTGTATTTTTTCTTTTTGCTCTTGCAACTTCTTTTGTCTATCTTCCTCTTGGGCAAAACCAAAAGCAGCTGACAAAAATAAAACGCCGTATATAAGTTTTCTAAACATCTGTTACTACTAATTTAATTTTACTTCTTGATAACCATTTGGTACATTATATGGAAAGGTTAACTCTTCATTAAACGAAACATTGTTGTTTTGTATTGCGATAGAAGTAGTTTCATTATTCTGTAACGCAAAAATAGTAAGTTCCATTGGGAAAACAGTATTTTCAAAAGCTTTATAATTAGCATAATTTGCTAAAAAAGTTCTTTCGGGTGAAAGTTGTTTTACCTCCTGCTTTCTAAGCCAAAATGTGTTAGGTTCAAAAACATATGTCTTTTTAAAATTTTCAGAGCTAACTTCTTCTAATTTTGGTGCATCTCCTTCTTGGAGTGCATTATAATTCTTGGAATTAAGATTATCTATAGCTCTACCTAAAATCATATTCTGAACTTTTTGAAAATCTAAATCAGTTCCTAACAAATCACTCAAAATTTGATAATTCCCGTCAAAATATTTTCCATTTATTTTTTCGTAATACCTTACTTTATCTGGTGTAATCATAGCCTTCGCCATAGTTATACCAAACCATTTTAAGCTAACCCATATAATTTCATCTTTTTTTATTCTAATTTCTGTAGAAATACTCAATGATTTTTTTGGACTTTGAAAATCTACATCAGATTTAATAAGTGCTGTTTTAAAATCATATTTTACAGCGTTATGGTTTTTTATAATGTTAGCCACAGTTTCATTTGTGGCCGTCGTAGTTACAGTTTCAGGTACCACTACTTTCTTTTTTGCTTTGCAAGAAAGTAACAATGATAAAAGTAATAGAGGAACTATTTTTCGCATTCTATTTATTATTTTAATTTATTTAATCTAGCCTGATAGCTAGAGGCTTGAGTAGCATTGCCTAACTCATTTGAAACTTGGATAAGTTCTGTTAAGAAATCTTTTTCCAAGGCTATGTTTTCAACTACATAATCTAAGCCAGTTTGTAGTAAGTCATTCGATTTTTTCAAATTTTTTAGCAAATGAGCTCCTTTTCCTGCAAAGAAATAATATTCTGGCTGATTAGGAAACAAATCTATAAGTTCATTTCCTATAGCAAACATTTTTTCTAGAGATTTTACCTCTTCATATGAAGCTAAAAGAAAAACAT
Organism: Limnohabitans sp.; assembly: GCA_030053945.1. Classification (GTDB taxonomy): domain Bacteria; phylum Bacteroidota; class Bacteroidia; order Flavobacteriales; family Flavobacteriaceae; genus Flavobacterium. Next base: position 53,677 of record JASGCW010000002.1, on the reverse strand, counting down.
TTGTTTCAAAATCTGAATTAGATTTCTTAAACGAAAGTTCTAGATTTTTTATAGCTAATTCCCAATTTTTCTTTTTATAGTAAAATTTACCTATTTCTTTATAAACATTTATTTCTGCATCATTTGCAAAATACTGAGTATATTTATCTAATTCTTTTTCTAGATTTTGATTCTTAAATGAAAATAGTAAAAACTGATTATACATTTTGTACTTTACTTTTTTATCCATTTTTGAACTTCCAAAAACTTTATCTATAGCCTGTACCGCCTTGGAAATATTATTATTTTCTAAATAATATTTGAATAAAAACACCTGTGCCCAATCTGAATTAGGAATATTCTTCTCTAATTTTTGAGCCATTTCAATTGCTTTAGATTCCTGATTATTGTCTGTATATCTCTGAATTAATGACAAATAATTTTCTTCATTTTGTGGATTCTTGTCTAAAGCATTTTCTAAATCTGAATATGATGTACTATTCCTAGTTTGCATATTAATTTCCACTCGATATTGATTTCTTCGCTCAGTTTTTCCATCTGTGTCTTCAAGCTCATTTAACAAAACTAAAGCTTTTTCAAACTGACGAGTGTACATATAAAGCGAAAGTAAATCGTCTCTATAATTTTTATCTAGAGGGATAACCTTTTGAAGAATCTCAATTCCTTTTGGAAAGTTTTTTGTTTGATAATACACTTCGTACAAATCTATCCAATACCATTTATTTTTAGCATCAATTTGTGTGGCAGAAATGAAATATTTTTCGGCTGTTGTGTATTGTTTCCACAAGAAATAATTTTTACCTAATTCGTGGTTAATAATAGCGCTTTGAGGTTGTTTTTCTAAACACTTTTCAAGATTAATAATCGCCTTGTCGTAGTTTTCTATAGCCTTTTCTTTAAGCGAATCATAAAACCATTCTTCAAAATTAGTTGTAGCAGAAGCGACATCATTAGGTTGATTTTGAGCAAAAAGAGTTGACGTATTGATTGTAGTCAACATTAACATAAATACTTTTACAACAACTCCTCTTCTCATAATTTTTACTCTAAAACTGAATAATCGCCAATACTAATACTCGTAAAATTACCATCAAATGTTGCATGGTTACCTATCATTGCATTATCTAAATTTGCATTTCGGATATGCGCATGGGTTTGTACCAAACTATTTTTAATTGTTGTATTTACTATATGGGTCGCTTTTCCTAAAGACACATTAGGCCCCACAGTTGAATTTATTAAAATAACATCTTCTCCTATATAACATGGCGGAATGATAGTTGAATTTTCAATCTTTACATTTGAAGCAACTAAATTTTCACCATCTTGTTGCAAGAAATTTAACATACGTGAATTAGTATCTACGGTTACATCTTTATTTCCGCAGTCCATCCACTCATCAACTTCACCAGGTACAAACTTCATTCCTTTTGCCATCATCTGCTTAATACCATCATTAATTTGATATTCACCACCGTGAATGATATTATTGTCAAGGACAGATTGTAATTCATTTTTCAATATCGCTACATCTTTGAAATAATAAATTCCTATAACCGCTAGGTCAGATACAAACTCTTTAGGTTTTTCTACCAGTTCGACAATTTCATTGTTTTCGTTCAAGTTGATTACACCAAAAGCTTCAGGTTTATCTACCTGTTTAACCCAAATCACACTATCTGCATTTTGATCTAAATTAAAGGTAGCTCTAATTAAAGTATCGGCATAAGCAATAACCGCAGGACCAGAAAGTGAATCTTTAGCACACATAATCGCATGACCTGTTCCTAATGCTTCATTTTGATAATAAATAGTCCCTTTTGCACCAATTTTATTTGCGATAGCCACTAAATCTTCTTCTACTTTTTTTCCAAAACTTTCATGAATTACAAAAGCTACTTCTTCGATAGGTTGATTTAAAACTTTAGCAATATCTTCTACTAATCTATGTACAATTGGTTTTCCCGCAATAGGAATTAAAGGTTTAGGAATTGTTAATGTATGTGGGCGAAGACGTGAACCACGACCTGCCATAGGAACGATTATTTTCATTTTTCTTTTGCCCGCGAAAGCGGGTATCTTTTAAATTAAACTTTATTTCTTATTTTGTTAAAATTGAAATTCCAATTTAGACTGATATCAATCCAAGTAGGATTCATTTCTTCTATCTATTTTATTTTCCAATCTCTTTTCCACTTTTTAAATTGCTTCTCTCTTTTTACAGCTTCAAGTCCATTCTCCCATTCTTCAAAATAAACTAATTTATCGCAATTATATTTAGCAGTGAATGAATTTGGATAAACTTTTAATTTATGTTCTTTTATTCGTTCCATTAAATTATCAGTAACTCCAATATACAAAACACCTTGTGGCTTATTTGTCATTATGTATATATACCATAATTTCATTTATACTAATATGAGATTTCCTGCCTCCGCAGGAATTATTTAACTCCAGTACTACCAAATCCGCCATCACCTCTATCCGTATCAGAAAGTTCTTCTGTTACCTCCCATTCAATTCGTTCGTGTTTTGCTACTACTAACTGTGCGATGCGCTCACCGTCTTCTATATCAAAAAACTGATTGGATAAATTTACTAAAATTACTCCTATTTCGCCTCGATAATCAGCATCAATGGTTCCAGGAGAATTTAATACTGAAATTCCTTTTTTGATTGCTAGTCCGCTACGTGAACGCACTTGTGCTTCATAACCTATAGGAAGCTCAATAAACAATCCTGTTTTAACTAAAACTCTTCCTAATGGAGGAATTGTGATGTTTTCTTCAATATTAGCTCTCAAATCCATACCAGCCGAATAAATCGTTTCATAATGTGGTAATGGATGTTTTGATTTATTTATGATTTTGACTTGCATTATTTATTTTTCTCTTTAAAATTCGTAAGACAATTTCCTTTTCATTTCGATAAATATAGTATCCAAAAAAGATTAAAGCAAATATTCCGAACAAATAACTTTTTCTAAACAACGGAATATAAAATGATATGGCAGATAATAATATCGCCATACCTAGATAAGAAGCTATTTTGTTTATTTCGTATGGAATAGGATATTGTTTTTGTCCCATATAATAAGAAATAAGCATCATACTACCATAAGCTGCAATAGTAGCAATAGCCGAACCATAATAACTATAGCTAGGAACTAAAGCAAAATTCAAAACCAAAGTTATCACTGCCCCTATTAATGAAATATAAGCTCCAATATATGTTTTGTTAATCAATTTATACCAAACAGATAAATTAGTATAAATCCCCAAACAAAAATTTGCTAAAACAATTAATGGTACCACTTTCATTGCTTCCCAATAAGCTGGATTGGGCACTAACGGTCTTTTTAATAAATCAATAAATACTATTACAAACAATAATATAAACGACCCCAAAATGGTGAAATACTTCGTTATGGTTGCATAGGTTTGTGAAGCATTTTCTTTATCTGCATGACTAAAGAAAAATGGTTCTATCCCTAAAGTGTAAGCCGTACGAAATAGTACCATAAACATCCCTAATTTATAACAGGCTGAATAAGCTCCAATTTGTGTTTTAGGAACATTTAACTTTTCTAATAAAATTTTATCAAAATGTTCATTTATAGCGAATCCAATTCCGGCAAATAGAATGGGCAATCCGTAAGTCATCATTTTCTTCCATAATGCTTTGTCAAAATGCCAATCGAGTTTTAAATAACTTCCTGAGAAAACTATAAAAGTTAATAAACTAGCTATCAAATTTGAAATGAAAATATATCCTACTTGGAAGTTTTCGAAATAGATAGTATGTAATACACTTTCTGAAGAAATATGAGGTAAAACAAGTAAAAAGAAAAGATTTAGAAACATATTTATCAATACATTTCCAATCTTAATTACTGCATATTTCATTGGCTTTTTTTCAGCTCTAAGTTTAGAAAAAGGTATAATTGCTAGGGCATCTAAAACTAAAATCCAAATGGTATAAGTTACATATTCAGTCTTTACATTAATAAAATTTGCAATCGTTTGCCTAAACAAAAGTGATGCAAATAAAAACCCAATTGATGACCAAAAAATAGATATCGTTGCTGTAGAAATAACATTTTTTTTATTCTCCTCTAAATTGTAATATCTAAAAAAGGAAGTTTCCATTCCGTAAGAAAGTATTACATTGAAGAAAACCAACCAGGCAAAAATTATAGATACATCTGCAAATTCTGTCTTTGGTAAAACTCCAACATAAAGCGGATTGAGAAGAAAGGTAATCATTCTTGGCAAAACCGTTGCCAAGCCATAAATTAATGTTTGCTTAAAAAGATTTTTATATAAACTCAAAATGTAAACTAATAAAACGCAAATGTACTAATTAAACTGAGGTCTTGCAGAAGGATATGCAATCATTTCGCGTTCTTTAATCTTTGTTATTTTATAAAATTTCTTTTTATTATTTTCAGTATATTCTAAAACCGCTTCATCCTCTCTAATCTTATAAGGAGGTTTAACTTCTACCTCAATTGATTTTACAGGTTGTTTGGGCTCATCAGTCACCATTTCATTTTCCATACGATTAGCATCGCTTACAAAATTAGCCATCGCTGTTTTTCCATTTGTAATCTGAATAGCAGCTTTTCTATTTCTGAAATAGATATTCTCTAATTTTAAACTTTTAGGAATTTCATTTTTAAATTGAATTACAAAACTGGTTCCAGCGCCGCCGCCTCTAACACCAGCAACCCAACCTTGATAATAAACATCTTCTATAGCAACAGGGAATTTTGTTTGCAACTTATTACTACAAGTTAATGGAATTATCGTTAATATAAATAAATACAGTGTTTTCATATGTAAGCAATTATTTACTTTTAATTATTCTTCTTTTAATGAAAAAAATACGGTTTGAACGGTTTCTTTTGGTTCAGGAATATCTTCTTCTGTTAATGCTCTTAAAACGTCTTTTGTAATGGTTTGAATTTTAATTACTCGATTCGCTTGGTTCTGTACACATTTCTCAAACAAATTTCGTACCACTCTTGCATTTCCAAAACCTTCGTCTTTTTTTTCATATAATAGTTCAAACGTTTCTTGTAGCTTTTCTATTGCGTCATCAGTTAAAACAAAATCGGTTTTTTTACATAACGACTCAAAAATTTGAAATAATTCTTGAGGTTTAAAATGTTCAAAATGGAAATACCGGTTAAATCGTGAACGCAATCCTGGATTCGATTCCACAAACAATTGCATAGGTTCTGTATAACCCGCGACCACCACCGCAAGATCATCTCGGTTATCCTCCATACGTTTCAAGATTGTATTTATGGCTTCTGATCCGTAATCGTTTCCTAAAGCATTTTGTGTTAAAGAATAAGCTTCATCAATAAATAAAACACCACCTATACTCTCATCAGTTACTTTATCTACTTTTATTGCCGTTTGACCTACATAACCTGCCACTAAACCTTCTCGATCCGTTTCATACAATTGCCCTTTTGATAAAAATCCAAGAATTTTGAAAATTCTACTCAGCAGTCTTGCTACCGATGTTTTTCCTGTTCCTGGTGGACCTAAAAAGACAGTATGCAAAGCAATATCAATATTAGGTAAACCTTGTCCTGAACGCTTTTTTTGAATTTCTAATAAATTAATTAATTCAGAAATATCTTTCTTAATATTTTCAAGACCAATCATTCCATTTAATTCCGCCATCACTTTTTCTAATGAATCTTCATTAGGTGGATAACTAATAGCTGGATTTTTTGGTTCTTCTTTTATTGTCTCTTGAAGCATTTTTTGAATTTCTGTGGTTGCTGATTGACCTAAAATATTTTCTATGCTTTTTTCAATTAATTTTTGGGCTGTATCCTTTTTACTATGGTTAAGACTGTTTAAAGAATTTAAAATGTATTTTTCTTGATTACCTATTTTGCTATGATTTTGTAGTTGCGCAATATTTTGTGAAAATTTCTCCGATTGAATAATTTTATTCAGTGTTGAAATAGCTTTTTCATCGGCAAAAATTTCATTACGAAGCACATCATAATAATAAGCAAAGGCAAATAATTGTTTTTTGTCTAAAGATTTATTTTTAAGTATAGAAACTAAATCGGATAACAAAAAATGTTCTGTCTTTATCCAAACATTTTTATCATTTGCTTGTCCAACTAAGTCATTTATATGCTGAACAAAGGATTGATCTTGATTGAGTTCTTTACACAATTGTAGCAATTGGTAAGCATCACTTTTAAGTTGAATAACAAAATTTACATCGATTACAGCATCAGTAGATTCCAACTGATTGTCTATATAGTTTTTTAATGATTCTAACGAATTTTCAAATAGTGATGATATTGGGTTTTGTTTTTTCATTTTTTATAAATGGAATTAGACAAGTGTTTTCTAAAATTCAATATTTCAAATTCATTTTCTCTATAATATCAATTCCAAAAAAACCTTTGCTTTTTTCAATTTCAATAAATTTTATAGAAATGGCTATAGAATCATTCATATGAGAATCCAATACAATATCTTTATTTAATTTGTAATATTCCACCACAAATCCACTTCTTATACTTACCTTATTGGAATATCTACCTCCAGAATTAATTTTCTTAAGGTAATATTCTTTAACGGGTAATTGTATGATTTGGATTCTTTTCTCTCTCAAAAAAAAATTTATCCATAAAAATAAAAAAACTGATATTGAACCTAGACCTAAAGTACTTCTTATAGGTATATATATAAACTCATTTGTGTCTATTATTTTTTGTTTGTTATAAAAAATATAAATTACTGATACAACTAGTCCTACTATTAAAACGGTACTATATATCAAATAATCATTTAATAAAGTTCGTGAAATAATTAAACTTGAAAAAAACAACAAAAAGACTCCAGAAAAAACTCCAATTGCAATAACATATTCTTTCATTACGATTGCATCATTACTTGCACAACCTCTTTATACAGTTTTTCGTGATTTTCACCATAAGGTTTCCAAGCAAGCCCCATTTCACGTAAATCATATTTTGCAACGATAGTTCCATAATTTTTCTTTTCGCCATTTAGAGTTGGATGTCCAATTACATAAATAACTTGAGCTAATTCAATTGCTAATTCAATATCGTGTGTGGAAAACAAAACCGTATTGTATTCGGACTCATCACTTAATAGTTCAAATGATTTTTTTACTTCTTCTATATTTCCAACATCTAACCCCGAAAAAGGTTCGTCCATTACGATAAATTTATCAGAAGAAAATAACTGCTCAATAATTGCGGTTCGCTGTCTTTGTCCTCCTGAAAGTTCATTTGGATATTTATCTGTACACGCTTCAAGTCCCCACTTATGAAGGTATTCATTGATTTTTACTTCTTTATCTGTTGCTGACAAATTGGTTTTACGTAATGCAAACTCTAAAGTTTGTTTTACTGTTTTATGACGAAACAAGGTATATTTTTGATCTACAAAACCAATATCGCCCTCGTTTACAGGTCTTGCTGAATTTGCTTCACTACTTTCAAAGTCTTTGATTAAAATTTTTCCTATAGCTGGTTTTACTAATCCCGTAAGTGATTTGAAAAAAGTAGATTTTCCACGACCAGAGCGACCTACAATAGCAATAATTTGCCCTGTATTATCTTTTCCTTGACGTACCACATCTTTTTCAATTAAAGATATGTCTTTTATAATGGTTACACCATCATAAGCTACGCTCAAATTTTCTATATATAGTAAGGTTTCTTTAAAATGAAAGTCCATATTTGTAAATTATGTTATAAGTTTTACTTCAATTTTTGAATTGATTTTAAATCAATCAAAGATTTCATTTGAGTTATTGCAACTCTATTAAGTTCAATTAATCTTTCACTTTGTGATAATCCTTGTCTAATAAGTAATGCATTTATACTTTCCATATTACTTAAAACTACTAACTGTTCTAAACTAGCATAATCTCTAATATTTTCATTTTTTTTACTAGTATGATTCATTTTCCACTCCGAAGCAGTTACTCCAAATAAAGCAACGTTTAATAAATCCGCTTCACTAGCATAAACATAACTGGCTTGCTTATTAGTAATTTTTTGAGGAATCAAATTTTGTTTTATTGCATCCGTATGAATTGTATAATTAATCTTAGCAAGTGTTCGCTGTAAATTCCATTCTAACTTTAATTGATTATTCTCTTCATTTTTTAAACGTTGAAATTCATTAACAAGATATATTTGGAATTCAGGACTTAACCACATTGCAAAATGAAATGCAATATCTTTATGAGCATAAGTTCCACCGTAGCGACCTGATTTTACAATAAAACCAATTGCTTTCGTTCTTTCTTGCCACTGTCCAACAGACATTATGAATCTATTGGTTCCTGCTTCAAGTTCAATTACCCCGAATTCGGGGTAATTAAAATTAAGATTATTTATTTTTTCCCAGACACCTAAATATTCTAGTGTATTTTTATTAGTTATCCATTTTCCAATTAAACTGCTACCTTCCTTAAATGTTTTGGTCAAATCAGTTAAACTAATAAAATCCGTTTCATTTTCACTAATTACTAGTATTTCCGATTCCTTTACTTGTATCGTTTTACTTTTTGCCATTATACTAAATCGTTGAATATCTAAATAATGCTTTACGTAAAAAATTGATTGCCCAATCTAAAAATAACCCTATCAATAATATGATTAATTGCAAAGCGATTATTCTTCCGTGGTTCATAAACTTGTCGGAATTTTTAATTAAAAATCCAAGTCCGCCTGATGCCACAACGATAGATTCAACAGTCACTAACATCATCCAAGTAATTGCAAGATTTTGACGTATAACATCAATAACATAATCCACTCTTCCTAAAATGATTACTTGCCATAATATCTCCCATCGAGAACATTTCAAAGTTTTAGCGTGATCAAATTCTTCTTGCGGAATTGATGAAACTACCGAAATTAAAGATGTGGTTAAAAAAGTAGTCAAGAAAATAACCATTATCCATATTTGCATATTTCTAGCTTCGTGGATAACCATTGTAATATAAAACGAAATTCCTGTAAAAGGTAAAAATCGAAGTTTTGTAATAAACTCAGAAACGGGTTTCATCAGCGGAATAGGGAAAGTATAAGCAAAAAACATTGACAGTACAATGGCAATGAAAATTGACATAAAACATAATGCCAATGAACTAAATATATGTACTACCAATCCTTCGCTATACAATTGCGAAAGCCCTGTGATTACTTGTGCTGGTGAAGGAAAAAGGTGTTTCTCACCCATAGTTCCTAAGAACCAAATGAGTAACAATAATACTATCCAACCCACCAGAATTAAGGTTCGTTGTGACTTTGCTATTTTTTCAAAAGGTGTGATTAATTTCATTTAGAATTAATTAATGTTTTTAATATAGTTATCTATTTTTTCAGCTAATCTTTTGGCTAAAAACTCATTACCTTGACTTAAATGACTGTAAATAATTTTAGCTTCTTCTAAATATTTTTCTTTTTTATCCTTATTCCAATAATATGGTGGTGCATATAAATTGCATATTCTATCAGCCATCTTTACCGCCCAAATTTCTTTTGGCTGTAATTTAATTCTTTCCAAACTATCTATCATTTGAACTTCTTTTGCCAAATCTTTGTTTTTCGTCAAAGCCGAAACCCCTTTGGCAACAAGTTTCCCAAACTTATATTCAATATCTTCAAAAGAAACACTTGTATCTTCTATAGTATCGTGAAGAAATGCACATTTTATAGCCAAAGGAAAATCAAAATTATTAGTATGTTTCGAAGCATTAATTATTTCAAAAACTACACTAGCAATATGATTTATATATTCAATTTTTTGCCCCTTGTTTTGACCCCCATAAGTTTGACCGTTATGCAAAATACTTACATAATGCCATAAATCTTGAAGTTCATTAATTGCAAAATTGTTTTCTTCCATATAGAAAAAGTTAAGGCTATCTTTTTTGGATAGCCTTAAATTATAGATTATTATTTCAAGAACGTGATAACCACACGGCGGTTTTGAGCTTTACCAGCCGCTGTATTATTATCGCCCACAGGCTCGTTTGAACCTTTACCATCAATCATTTGGAAACGATTTTCTGGAATACCTTTCTTCTTTAGATAGTCAACCACTGCTTGTGCTCTACCTTTAGATAATTGTAAATTAGTATCAGGATTACCTACATTATCTGTATGTCCTACCACAGTTAATTTTGAATTTTCAGCTTGGATTAACAAGTTGTAAATTTTCTCAAGATCTTTAGTTGAATTTCCTTGGATTGAAGAACTACCTGTTGCGAAATTAATTTTCCATTCTCCTGATGCCATAATTTCTGTCGATTGTTTTGTATAATCGGCTTTATCAGCAGCAGTTGTTTCAATATCGTTGATGTTTTTTAGGAAGAATAAATTTACTGCTTCTTCATACGGTACTACTTTACCAACATTCTCATTAAATCCGAACGGGTTCAAATCTTTCAAATAAGTACCCACTGCATTATATACCGACTTATAACGATTTACACCATCAGAAATACCAAAGTATTGCATAGCATCTGCATAATTCAATACTTTTGAGCCACCCATATTGTACGTTAAACCATTTTTAGTTCCTTGTTGACCTTTGAACATTTTGTACCAATAGTCAGCATTTTCAATTTGATACGTATCTGCCACAGCTTCTGAAGCTCTAACTTTCCACTCTTCAAAATTTTTCATTTGGTTAGAAGCTGTTAAAGCCGATTTCAAGATGTTAGAAACAATTTCTTGATTTTTTTCAGCCCATTCTTTAACCCCAATTACTACTGTTGGCATTTGGTTGTTAAATTCTTTAGTTGAAACAATATCTACAAATCCTGATAATTTATCAAAAACCGTTTTATCCCCTGGTGTCCAAGTAGCACAACCATCAATTTTATGATTGATTGATTTTCCTGTTAACTTACCATTATTTACTTCTTTTAAAGATACTGTCCATCCTGTAGTTTGCGACTTGATTAATTCCTCAGCCGATTTCATATAGTCATCATTTTCAGAAGGATAAATATTTACCGCGTCAGCATCATAAGTGGCTGGGTCAGGATTAACTTTCAAACCATTTGCAAAACAATAGTTTACAGTAGTTACCCAATCACCATCACCTAATACTGCCGAAATCAAAGCACCTTTCATAGTTTTAGGGTCTGTTTTCCAAGCTTGTGGGCCTATCAATTTGTCTTCACCATAACTCATACCCACTGCACCCATAACTTGTACGTGGTATTTGTCTTGGCCATATTTTTCGTTTAATGCTTTTTGTACTGAGCTAATATAGAAAGGTGCACCATCACCCATAATCATTACCGCAAAGGCACTTTTATCTGAAGAAGGATATTGTTGTCCTTTGTCAAATTCTTCGATAAATTTCATCTGCATATTACGTATTTCAGATAACCAGTCTTGACGAATAATTTGAAGGTTTACACCGTTTTTTTCCATTAACGAACCTTTAGTCGTTTTAGGACCACCATTAGCAACAATCATCCCTGATTGTGCATTCCAAGCATAACCCGCAATACGCACTAATGGTTTACCACTCACTTCAGTAGAAACTTCCTTAGAAGGCAATTCTAATTTATCAGCATTAGTCACATTATTCACATCAGTATTATTCAATTCAATACCTGATAATTGCTTTGAAACAGATGTTCTTAATCCAGGTGAAAGCCAATAAATTCCACCTAAAATACCTCCTATACCTACAGCTACTATTAATAGTTCAGAAAATGTAGTAAGTTTACTTGTTCTTAAAATTTTTCCCATTGTTTGTTATTATTATTATTCTGTTTGGTTTCTTTATTAAATCAATTTATATTCAACTATTTATTTTATTTCTCCCCATTACATATTTCATTACCTAAGTTAAAAAGATCATCATTAGTTAAATAAAATTTTTTTTCTGTAATTTTGCATTTATAATTTATAGTATCAACACAATAACCTATTTGCTCATTGTTAATATCATTAGAAATTGTGCATATCCTTTCTCTAGAAACTAATAGCCATTGACCATTTTTATTTATATAATTTAAAGTGTACTGTTTATAACCATTATCAGAATTTTTAGTTTTGAAATTGATATTCAATCGGCTTTGCAATTTTTTGTTAAATTCTGCATATGAATCACCCAAACTTACTACTAGATCATTAACTCCATACCCATCTTTATTAATAGTTATTTCATTCTTATACTCCCATATATCATCATAAACCCCATCATTTTTCTTTATACTAACCTTAGTAACCAAATAAACTAGTTTGTTGCTGTTTTTAGAATATTCCTTTAACTCATTAAACCAATTAGATTGGTTATAATTACCAATTTTTTTGTCGCCAAAATAAACTTCTTTTGTAACTAAAAAAATTAAATTTGATTTTTCATCACGATATAATTTTTGATCATTGCAAGCTATATCAATTTTATAAAAAACACTATCAGCTTCGTAATTTACATATGATATTGATGAATTTAAAATATCCTTTGAACTCTTCGAACTATTTTTTGAACAAGTGAATAGTATCAGAAAAAAAAATATAACAATACTATTTACAATTTTCATAATCAAAGATTTTTTTTAAAAATTCGAAGTATAATTTTCTTTCTGTTAAACCATTGATTCCTTTACCTGTTGGCTTATCTGATGCAGATGGGTTATTTACTTTTGCAGAAACAACAATTATTGAATTTTCATCATCATTTGCGAAATCATTTAACTTTGACTTATTCCAATACCAGCCTGCTGAATCACAAGCCCAATAAATACTTGTTGAAATTTGTAAAACAAATTCGTTGAATTTTTTCATTTCATCAATAGAAATATATTTGTTTTCAGTTCGTTTGTTAAAATTTACAACTGATTCATAAGATATAATTTTACCTTTTGTATCTTTATTTGCTTCTCTATTATTCATATAAAGCTTAAATAAATTTTTTCCTTTACCATCTTTTTCATCATAATAGTTCAAATAATTATAGTCGTGTGTTATTTGCTTCATACCACGTCCTCTATAAAACTCTCCTCCCGAATAAGTGTTTTTTGGATCATTTTCAAAAGTAGTTCTAAATCTATTCGTTTCAACATAGATTTGTGCCAAAAAGTGAATTTTTTGAATCAGTTTTTTTATGTTATAATCATCAAATACTTGATTTAATTGTTTTGCAAACGCTTCATAATTAGCGTATTTTGAATCTAAATTATAATTTACGCTGTCATCATTCTTATCAGAATCATAAAAAAAAAGCCTATCCTTTAATGGTTTTTTATCAACATCATCATTTCTATCATAAAAAGAAGTTTCAATCTGATACTTCTTATAGTTTAACCTCTGTGCATCTGTTCTATTTATTTTGAAGTGTAACTTACCTTCTTTATCTTTATAAATAGGGTTATTTTGATCATCATATTGAGACTGAAAAAGTTTTCCATCCATTTTTCTTAACTGTGTGACAATAAATTTTAAATCTTCTGCTGTCCATTTATTTTTTTTACATAAAGGCTCGTTGGAATTTATTTTTTTATCATTCTCAAATTTCATTTCAAACTCATCTGTCTCAGCTGATAAACCATCGCAAGTAATAACGGCTTGAAAAACAGGTTTATCTTGCCAAAAATATTTATCAAACTCTTTATTTTTATCAAATGAAACAATAACTTTTTGGTCTCTTACATTTTGTAATTTTATTTTTTGATTTATTGCAGTTTCATTAGTGAAGTTCATTTCTTCAACAAAAATTTTTGCTAAAAAATTTTTTAAATTAGTTTGACTAACTATGAAACTTAGGTTTATGTTTTTTTCATCAATTGTACTGGAAACATATTTTATAGAAATCGTTTTAAAATCATCAATTTCAAGATGACTATTTAAACCTAATGCCCTTATAGGAGTTATTCCAACTCTATCTATTTTACTCATTTTCTAAGTTATTAAAAAATATCTCCGAAACCACCAGCGTTTTGTTTGTCCTCTTTTGATAATTTATAATTAGGACTCGTATATTTAGTCGAATCAGGAATTGTGTTATCACCTGTTTTAATTTTGTCTGCCAAAGTATCTAATCTCGAATACAATTCATCGCTATCTACAGAATACTGAGATGTTAATGCATCAATATCTATTAAGTTTTCCGAAGTACGTGCAATATCTTGAGCAATGGTTGAAGTCACCACTTCAAGGGCATATTCTAATTCCCAATCTTTAGTAAACATCATCGCATTTTTTGCACTTTCTGTCGCAGCTTTTGCATTTTTAGCAAATTCGTATTCTTTGCGAAGCATAGTTACGGTAGCATCAAAATCGGCAATTTTAATATCAATCGCGGTACCTGCAAGCGTTAATTTGCGATCCATTTTACCTAAAACATTAGCTCTCACTCCATATTTTTGAATAAAAGTCTTGCTTTGTTCATATTGTGTTGAAACACGTTGTGAGTCGCTCAATTTTCTAGCTAATTCGCTTTGTAATGCTACATATTCATCGGTGTCTTTTGCACCTACTCCGTGCTGACGAATCATTTCGTCCATAGCGCTTTTCAGTTTTTCTGATTGGCGTTGTAAGCTTAACACTTGCTCTTGAAAATCTTTGGCTTCTTTTTCAGATTTTCCTGCTTCAATTTCCATTTCGTTTTTAAGACCTTTTAGTTTTGCTTTAGTCGTTTTAAAAACTTCACGGTTTTTGATCATTTTTTGCTTTTGCTCTTCTAACTCATTAAAAGGGTCATTTTTTATAAGCGCTCTATGAAGATTGCGTGTGGTAAAACGTAAAAATTTCATAATTACTGGATACATCATCACCAGAAACACTAGAAAAACACCTACTGCCGAAATCGCGATAGCTTGACCTAACATAGTGAATAATGGTGGGATAATGTAAGTCCAAATTAAATATCCTCCTACTCCTAAAAGCCCTAAAGCTAATGCCCAGAAAAGTCCTTTTTCGCCTTTTTTAAGTGTGTCCTTAGATAAAGCTATTTCACCTTTTGATTCGTCAAAATGTTTTAAAATAGGTAATTCTGATAGAGCTGTTTTTTCTTGTTCAAATTTGGTTGCCATCGTCTTATAAATATTGCTTTACTCCGTTTGCTACGGTGTTGATTGATTCTAAAATTCGTTGTTTTGCTATATTATTAGCTTCAATTTTTTGATTGATTTCGGTAAATGCATCAATAGAATTTAACTTTTCCAATTCTAATTTTCTAGCTGAAAGTTCTTCTTGTAATTGCGCAATTTTTATTTCAAGTTCAGAAATTGATTTGGCTAAATTATTTCTATCATTAGTAATAGATGCCATTAGTTCATTTTTTCTTTTCTCCCCAGTTGCTGCATAACCCGCGTGAACTTTTTCAATTTCTGTTATATAAAAACTTGCTTTTTCTAACAAAAATTCCTTAGTGATTGCAGGATTTAATGACTTACCCATTGCAAACGCCATTTGGTAGCTTTGTGGATTTGTAATTCCTACCGCACTCACTGATTTGTACAACTCAAAAAAATCAAAACCTTGCGAATTTAAAGTTTCAAAACCTTTTTCATATACTTCTAAAATTTCTCCTAAAAACGGATTTGAACCCGAATCTGTGGGAGTCACATTAGGCATAGTATGAATAGGTGTTTGTTCAGGAAATTTTTGGTCAGTAACCTTTGCAGAATTTTCTGTAGAACTTGTGTTTGTATTATTGCTCTCTTCGTTTATAAATAAACTTTTCCAATTAAAGCCTTCTTTAGCCATTTTAAATTTTATTTTACACTAGATTATACGTACAAGGTAAAAAAAAGTTACGAAAAAAGTTAAAAATAATTTTGAATTTAAACTCATCTTATATGGTTCTCGTCTAATTTTTAGGTATAACTAAAACTTTTATATAATAAAAACATAAAAAAATTCTTATTTTCTATATGCAGAAATAAATTCTTTATCTATAGCCATTTTTTTATAGAGTAATCAATATTTGCTAATAATAAGATTTTATTTTTGACTATTTGATATAAATTTTAAAATATTTGTAATTATCACACCACATTTATACTCCAAAACCTATCACTTCAATAATCTAAATTTTAAATTCAAATGATATCTAAAAAAATTAAGCGGATAAATCCCCTGTTTATCCGCTTAAACTTTTAAATTATTTTAAACACTCTTAATTATTAATCTTAGTATCAAAATGAATAGTATCATGTCCATTTCCCGTATCTGTTGTCATAGTAAAACTTATAGTATTTGCTCCTTCTCCTAATCCGCCATGAATTGATTTCATTTGATTAAAATTTACAATTGTTTTTTTTTCAAACTGAAAATTTTTAATTGATTTTTTTGTTTTCATTTTTAATTATTTTTTAGTTTATAATCTTAAACAAATAAAATCTTTTATATAAAACAGTACAATTTTAGTATCTCTAAATTTATAAATATCGAGTTATTTTAATTTTAAACAATTGAAAAACAATTAATTAATATTTTGTTTTTTTTCAAGTTCACTTATCTTTTTAATAAAATAAGATGGTTGAATACCCGTTTTTAGCTGAAATGATTTAGAAAAAGACTCAGCAGTATTAAATCCTGTTTCTTCTGCAATAGCTTTAATAGTAAAATTTCTAAACTTTTTATCTGATTTAAGTTTTTTTATTGCATATTCAATTCTTAAATCATTTAAGTATTTACTAAAATTTTTGCCTTTATAGTTATTAATAATCTTTGATAAATAGTTACTATTTGTTTCAAACTGTCTTGCTAAATCTACTTGCTTTACTGAAGGGTTTAAAAACTCATTATTTTTTTCAAAAACAATTAATTTTTGTAAAATATCTTTAACAATTTCTATAGGTATATCAGCTTTTTTAATTTCAGTCCTTATAGTATCATCTTCAACAATAACATCATTTTGAATGGTATTAGTTTCATTATCTTTCATTTGTTCAAAAAGTTTCATAAACTTTCTCTTATCGGCTTGTAACTTTAATACATATCTTACTGAAAAAATAAAAGTTATGGAAAATAAAAAAACAAATAAATAGACATAATAACTCGCTTTATTTAATTCCTTCACTAGAATCTCTTTCTCTTCTAGTAAGTGAGGTGTCTCATACTTATCATTAATTACTTTTCTAAGTTGGTCCGTTCTTCCATTTAAAATTGAATCAAAATGAATCAATTCATCTAAATGTTTTAACTGTTCTTCTTTTGAGTTATTTTTTTTGGCAATTTCAATCAATCTTATATAATTTTCTCTAAAATCATAAAAGAATAAATTGTTCTTATTAATTAAAGAATCTGCTTTTAAAAAATATTTTTTTGCTTCAAAATAATTTTTCCCATCTTGTAACTTATTCTCCCCAAGAAAAAAATAGGCAGTTGCTAAACTATTATTTATATTTTCTCTCTTAAGAAGATACATTGATTCTGTTAAATATAAATTACTTTTGGAAAAATCTTTCTTAATGTGATATGAAATTCCCTTATATAAAATCAAAAACTTATAAAAAAAATTATCTTTAGAAATTTTATCTAAACTATCATCTAGATATTTGATTGCTAAATCTGGTTTTTTTAATTTATTGTATATATTCGCAATCATCCAAACTGAAAATAAATATTCTCTCGATTTTTCTTTTTCATTGATAAAGAACGACTTGTAAAGTTTAAATTGATTTAATGCGTCTTCAATCCTATTCAAATCAAGATAAATCGTACCTACTAGCTTCTTTATCAATAAACTTTGTGCATAATTACCTTTTAATTTTGCTAATTTTTCAGCTTTCAAAGCCTCATTTAATCCATCAATACTTTTTCCTTTAAAGATTAGATATTCACTTTTTAAAATATAAGCTTTAGCTGGAAAATCATAATCTTTTTCATTATTTTTATCTGACAAATTAATCAATTCTTCAATCTTTTTTTCTACATCTTTAGCTTCAAAATTGATTCTTATAAGCCAATAAAGTGAACGCAGAATGTGCTCTTGGTTATTTTGCTTTTTTGCATTTAATAAAAAGCTGTTTGCTATTGAAGTTCTAACATTTTTATTTATTTCTAAGTTAGTTACAATTCGCTCAAATTTTTCAAAGGATATACCTTTTAATGAATCAGGTATGATAATAACCTCTTTACTTTGAGAAAAAGCAAAAAATTGTATGAATAAAAAAAGTAAATATATATAAAAACGCTTCATATTTTCTGTGTATTTAGACTTATAACTCTACTTTAAGAAAAAAATATCAAAAACACAAGTATTTAACAATCAATGATTTACATTGAGATAAATGATTATTTATAAATTAACAAGCACGTCATTTATAAATCAAGACTATAATCATTTGCTATGTTTAATTAACTAATTTTTCTTTGTAATGTCTAACAAGTGCTAAATTAAAAAAGTAATTGTATTAGACTGTAATCAATTTATTAAATATAGTATAAATTAAGAACATTTTAACTTAAACCGATATTTGATTATTCTCTAAACTTTAAAAACAATAAATCAAAATTCAATCTATGCAGTCATTAAAATATTTTCTTTTACTGATTATATTTCTAACAACATCCATAAATTTAAATGCTCAATTTAAAATAACTGGAAAAGTTGTTAATCAAAATGATATAGCTATTGAATCTGCTGAAATTATAATCTTAAATAATTTAGATAAACCTATAAATAGTGACTTAACTAACATTGATGGTTTTTTTACAATATCTCTAGCAAAAGGAGAATACAGTTTACAAATAAGACAGTTAGGAAAAACATTACTTGATAAAAAAATAACCATTTTTGAAAATTATGATTTAGGGACATTAAAAATTGATGACTCAAAAAAACTTGAAGAAGTTGTTATTTCGGTAAAAAAGAAACTAATTGAACGTAAAGTAGATCGATTAGTGTTTAATGTAGAAAATAGTATTAGAAACTCCAGTGGAGATGCAGTAGATGCATTAAAGATAACACCAGGAATTAAAGTTCAAAATGAATCTATTTCAATGATAGGTAAAAGCGGAATGGGAGTTATGATAGATGGAAAATTATTATCTATCAATAATGAAGAATTAATTAGTTATCTAAAAACACTAAGTGCTGCCAACATAAAATCAATAGAAGTAATTACAACACCACCAGCTCAATATGACGCTGAAGGGAATAGTGGATTAATAAATATTATTCTTAAAAAAGCAAAAGCTAATAGCTGGAGTTCAACTCTGATTAGTGGATATAGATTTACTACTTATGGAATAGGAAATTTAGGTGGAAATTTTAATTTTCAAAAGGATAAAATTTCTTTAGTAACTAGTTTAAATCACTCTAAAGGTGCTTCAAGAGGGCTAGAATTTGGAAAAGTAGATTATCCGCAATATATATGGAAAACGGATGGAAGTGGTAAATATTTTACAAATTCAATAAGTGGTCGTCTTGGTTTAGATTATCAAGTAAACAAAAATTGGAATATTGGTTTTCAATACATAGGAAGTGTTAGTAAACCTGATATAACAGATGATTCTTATACCACTTTAACAAATCCTTTTACTTCTCTAAAAGAAGGTGTGTCTTATTCTACAGGTATTAATCTAAAAATGAGAGAATTAAACTCATTTAATTTACACAACAATATAAAATTGGACACATTAGGAAGAGTTATTAATGTTGATTTAGATGTTTTAAAATTTGATGGTCAAAATGATAGAGATTTTATTTCTAATCCTATCCAATTAAGTGGTTTATCATTTTTAGATCAAGAATGGAAAATGAAAAATATTACTCATCAAACTATAAAAAATTATTCCATACAAATCAATGTGACACATCCATTCACTTGGATTAATTTAAGCTATGGTGGTAAATTATCATTTTCTAATACAAATAACATTAATCAAGCCGTGGGTATACCTCTATACACAAATTTAACAACCGATTTATTTGAATATAAAGAAAATCTTCAGGCACTATATTTTTCAAGTTCAAAAAAAATAAAAAAATGGGAGTTACAATTAGGATTACGTCTAGAAAATATCCAAACTAGAGGAATATCAGTTATAGATAATCAAATTAATAATAACAATTATGCTCAAATTTTCCCAACTTTTTATGCCAACTATACAAAAAATGAAAATAATAGCTTTTCAGTAAATTATAGTAAAAGAATATCAAGACCTAATTTTAGCCAACTTAACCCATTCAAATGGAGAACAAGTCCAACAACTTATTCTGAAGGAAATCCATATTTGACACCAACTTTTACTCATAATTTTCAACTTGATTACACCTATAAAGACTTTCTATATTCTAAACTATTTTATACAATGGATTTTGATAATATTGGTGGTGGAATAGTTAAAATAGACCCTGTCAATTATACTCAAATTACAACTCGATTAAATTATTATGACAGTTATAGTTTAGGTTTTTCTCAAGATTATATATTTAATAAATTAAAATGGTTAGAGAGTCAAAACAGTGTAGCATTTTTTTACCAAAATTCAAAATCTAAAATATTTCCATTAACACCAATAAATAATCAAGGTTTAGGAGGGTATTTAGGAACTAACAACACATTTACTCTAAATAAAAATAAAACTTTCTCTGCTGGTTTTGAATTAACCTATAGCTTTCCAAGTCAAATAGGAGGTTTAATGTATAATAGAGAACAAATCCGTTTGAGCTTATTTTCAAGACTGTTTCTATTAGATAAAAAGCTTCAATTTACACTAAATGTAGAAAATATAACCAAGAATTATGATATAAACAATATAAGTACTAGAAGCGGAGTACAAAATGATTTTAAAGCATATTTTGATTCCAGATTCTTAGGCTTAAATGTTTCTTACAAGCTAGGAAATAGTAAAATAAACAAACAAAAGCATAACAATAGTAACGAAGAAGAAAAACAAAGAGCTAATCAAATGAATTAAATCTCGAAGTATTTTGTAGTGTACAATGCAAAAGAAAAGAAGTTTATATACTTGCAAGTATCCATTATCTGTTGGGTGAAAAAATTAACAGACTGACTGTATTAATTATAATTTTTAAATTTTATCAAAAAAATGAAAAAACAAATTAAAAAATTTGATGCTTCTCAATTTGAAGTATTAGAAACTAAAGGGGAAATGTTAAAAGGTGGTTTTACAACTGCAATTGCTAACAACGTTGTTGGCGGAAAAGAAGGTGGTTTAAATCTTGGGTGCACTACTAACTCTGGGTGCAATACTGTTGCTGGTTGTGGTGGAACTAAAGATATCCAAGCTGCTTAATAAAATCAATTCCTTGATAAATAAAACTATCAAGTAATTTGACAAAATTAAATACCTACCAAGGCAAAAAATTGCCTTGGTATTTCTTCAAATAATTTATCAAAGAGTCTCATTATTCTTTTAAATTATGAAATTCCTTTTTTCTCCATTAAAAAATAAAATAGATGAAATATAGCCAATTTAATAGCATTCTTCCATATAATGATAAATATTCATTATATAACTCTTTTGAACAAAAAGTAATTTTTATTGATCCTCAACTAAAAGAATTATTAGAAGCGGGAATTGCTGAAGGTATAGACAACTTAGTACAAATTCATCCTGATTTTTATAATCATCTAGTCGAAAATAATTTTCTAGTTGAGAATGAAATAGATGAAGTGGGAAAAGTGAAGAAAATTTCTAAAGAAATAGATGAAAGTCAAGAGAAATATGAATTGATTATTAATCCAACTATGAATTGTAATTTTAAATGTTGGTATTGCTATGAAACACACATAAAAAAATCAAGATTAGAAGATGTAGATAGCGAAAAAATAAAGAAATTTATTCATAATACCGCATCAAAAGCTAGTTTAAAACATTTCAATCTTTCTTTTTTTGGAGGGGAGCCCTTGTTATATTTTAGCAAAAATGTAACTCCTCTTATTGATTACTTTGTATCAATTTGCAAAGAAAACAATAAACAATACAGTATTGGTTTTACAACTAATGCCTATTTAATTAATGAAGAATTTATTGAATATTTCAAGAAAAACAAAATTACCTGTAATTTACAAATTACTCTAGATGGTTATAGAGAAGAACACGACAAAGTTCGTTTTGTAAGCAAAACAAAAGGATCCTATTTTGAAATCGTCAATAACATAAAATTACTTATAAAAAATCAATTCTATGTAACGTTGAGAATCAATTATACAGATGAAAACTTAGAAAATACAAGTAAGATACCATCTGATTTTTTAGACATAGATCAAGAAATAAAAGACAATTATTTACACTTCAATTTTCAAAGAGTTTGGCAAAATAAAGCTGATGATGATTTACATTTGGCTTTAGATGAAAAAATGGACTCAATTAAATTAGATGGGTTTATGGCTGATAGTCATATGTCACCTAATAGTGTTTTAAATTCTTGTTATGCTGATAAAAGAAATAGTGTTGTGATTAATTACAACGGCGATATTTTTAAATGCACTGCTCGTGATTTTGAAACTAAAAATAGAGGAGGCTATATTAATGATGAGGGTGAATTAATTTGGGAAAATGATTATAATAATCGTCGTATGAATGCCAAATTTAATAATAAACCTTGTTTAACTTGCCGTATAATGCCTTTATGTAATGGTGGTTGTAGCCAACATGCTTTCGAATATTTAGATACTGGTAATGACTATTGCGTATATAATGGAGATGAAAAAGAAAAAGACAAAATTGTATTCACAAAAATAAAAGAATTAGTTGATGCTGCTTCCTCATAAATCTAAAATAACTTTTTATAGTCAACTGGAAAGCACTGATTGTGGAGCTGCTTGCTTGGCTATGATTATTAGTTATTATGGCAAAAAAATTTCTTTATCTCAAGTAAAAAAAGAGTTTGAATTTACTCGTATAGGGGTTTCCATTCAAGATATTGTTGATGTGGCATCAAAAATAGGCTTTCAAGCCACACCACTAAAACTAACTATAGACCAATTAGAAGAAATTCCATTGCCTTGTATATTATTCTGGAAGCAAGAACATTTTGTTGTACTTGAAAAAATAACACAAAAAAAAGGTGAAATTTTATACCATATACTTGATCCTAGCTACGGAAAAATAATTTTAGATAGCAATATTTTTATAAAAGAATGGCAAGGAAATAGTGAGAAAGGTGTAGGGCTAATTTTTGAAGAAACAGAAAATTTTGAAAATTTTAAATGGGTAAAGGAAGAAAAAAAACCATTGCTTAAATCCTTTTTATTTACAACATCTTTCTCATTTCTAAAAGTAAATAAATGGAAGTATATAAGCTCAATCATATTGTTGATTATAAGTCTTATAACTTCCTTTTACATTCCATTTACTTTTCAAAAAGTTATTGATTTAGGAATTACTCCTAAAGAAATAAATATAGTATATTACTTTTTAGGAGCACAAGTAATACTATTCATATCAAGTTTTATTTCAGACTTTTTAAGCACATTATTCCTAACCAAAATTAATTATCAATTAAGTATTCTCCTAAAAGAAAAATTGCTATTGAAATTAATGCGATTACCCATCCGCTTTTTTGATACAAGACTTAATACTGAAACATTACAAAGAATACAGGATCAAAATAAAATTCAAAACTTTATTACATGGAAAGGAATAGAGTTTAGCTTAGGCATTCTTAATATAATCATTTTTAGCAGTTTACTCTGTTACTTTAATCCTATTGTATTTAGTATATATATATCACTTTCCATTTTTTCAATATTTTGGGTTTTATTCTTTTTACGAAAAAGAGCTATGTTAGAATACGCTATGTTTTTAGGACAAGCTGAAAATAATAATGGTATTTATGAGTTCATTATGAATATGCCAGAAATTAAAATAAACTATGCTCAAAACAAAACAATAAACAAAATATTAAACATTCAAAAAAAGCTAAACAAATTAGAACTTCGAAACTTATTTTTAAATATGTATCAAAATGTGGGTGTCGAATTTTTAAGTAAATTTAAAGAGATTATTGCCATTGCAATTTGTGCATATTTTATTATAGAAGGAAAAATGACATTGGGAAGCCTATTAAGCATTTCTTATGTAATTGGTCAATTAACAAATCCTATTCAAAGATTAGTGGGTTTTGTTAGAGACACTCAAGATGCTACAATTGCAAATAAACGCATTGGTGAAATTTACAATAATGAAGAAGAAGATAACCATTCAAAAATTAATATAGACAATATTTCATTTGATAAAATTAATATTGAAAATGTATCATTCAAATACCCAGGTAATTTTAATCCATTTGTTCTAGAGAACATTTCGTTTTCAATACCAAAAAATAGTGTCACTGCTATTGTAGGCTCTAGTGGAAGTGGAAAAACTTCTCTTTTAAAATTATTACTTTCTTATTATCCACCAACTAAGGGAAATATTCTGTTAGATCAACTTCATTTACAAGATGTTTTTTCAAACCAATGGAGAAATAAATGTGGTATTGTTTTACAAGATGGTAAAATTTTTAGTGGTACTATTGCTGAAAATATTGCAATTGCAGATGAAATAATTGATGAAGAAAGATTAATCAATGCAGCTAAGATTGCAAACATATTAGATTTAATAAAGGTACTCCCTATGGGTTTTAACACCAAAGTAGGGAATTCCGGGATTGAATTAAGCGGTGGACAAAAACAACGTATTCTCATTGCTCGTGCCGTATACAAAAACCCTGAATTTATCTTTTTTGATGAAGCTACTTCAGCATTAGATGCTGAAAATGAAAAAATTATCCATGATAATCTTCAAGAATTTTTTGAGGGCAAAACTGTCGTCATTATTGCACATCGCTTATCTACAGTAAAAAATGCTAATCAAATTATAGTATTAAAACAAGGACAAGTAGTTGAAAAAGGAAATCATCAAGAATTAGTTGATAAAAAAGGAGACTATTTTAACCTTGTTAGAAATCAATTGGAATTGGGAACTTAACCTTAACCAAATTCATTAAAACATTTCCAAAAGAATTATATTAGAAATTAATTTCTAATATAATTCTTTTACTTAAACTAAAATTGATCAACTACTTCGTCAATCGGTCTTCATTGAGTATCTTAATAAAATGATAACCCCGCTGAGCATATCCTTGATTATAATAAAAACGATGGGCTTTAAAATTCTCTACATAAGCGTCAAGCACTATCATATTCAAATCTAGTTCCTCTGCTTTTTTATTAATATAATCTGTCATTAAAGTCCCAACTCCAGTTCGTCTGTAATCAGGAGCGACCACAAAATTATCTATTTCCATATAAGGTCCACTCCAAAGTTTTACACCTTGCCAAAAACCTGTTATTCCTGCTACGATTTCACCATCATAAACAACTAATTGTTTATAATTATGAGGTATCATTTGGCTCAAATAAGTGCTATATCTTTCTTCAGTAATATTTGGATATAAATGTCTTATGGCATCAATATGCGACAGCATTTCATCTAGTGTAGTTAGTTCCTTTAATTCCATACTATAAAAATAAAAAAAGAGTTCTAAAATTAGAACTCTTTTTTTATTTTTATAATAACAGTTTAATTATACTATCCATTCAACGCTTCAGCACCACCTACGATTTCTAAGATTTCACCAGTAATTGCAGCTTGACGAGCTTTGTTGTATGTTAATTTTAATTGGTTTCTTAATTCTGTTGCATTATCAGTAGCTTTATGCATTGCTGTCATACGAGCTCCATGTTCAGCAGCGAAAGAATCGCGAATTGCTTTATACAATTGTGTTTTTAATGACTTAGGAATTAAAGTCATTACAATTTCTTCTTTTGAAGGTTCAAAAATATAATCACCTGCTATAGCATTGCCTTTAGCAATAGGAGCTAATGGTAAAAATTGTTCCGCTTTTACGATTTGAGTAGCTGCGTTTTTAAATTGGTTATAAACCAACTCAATCTTATCATACTGCCCTGCAATAAATTTTTCAGTTAATTGTGAAGCGATAGTTGAAGCATTCTCAAAAGTTAAATTATCAAAAATAGCACTCTCGTTAGCCACAACATTATGCGTTTTACGCAATACATCGTTTCCTTTTTTACCTACCGTCAAAACATCAATGGCAACACCTTGATATCTTTCTGTAATATTTTTAACCTCTTTAATAACATTAGTGTTAAAAGCACCACATAAACCTCTATTAGAAGTAACCACTACTAAAAGTACTTTTTTTACTTCTCTTTGATTAGTGTAAGCACCTCCTACTTCTCCTTCAAGAGTTGCAGAAAGGTTTTGCAATAACTCAGTTAATTTTTCAGCGTAAGGACGCATAGCTGTAATAGCATCTTGTGCCTTTTTAAGCTTTGCTGCCGAAACCATTTTCATCGCAGAAGTAATCTGCATTGTTGATGAAACGGATGTAATTCTATTACGGATTTCCTTTAAATTCGCCATTTTTTATTATAGTTGGAAGATGGATGTTGGAAGATGGAAGTTTAACTCTTCAAACTTCCAGCCTCCAGCTTCCTTTCTTTTTAGTTATACTTTGCAGATATTTCTTTAGCAACTTTTTCTAAAACATCAGTGATGTTATCATCAATTTTACCAGCTTTGATAGCATCTAGTGTATCTCTGTGTTTGTTGTTTAAGAACTCTAAATAATCTTTTTCGAATTCTTTAACTTTTGCTACAGGTACATTTCTTAATAAATTTTTAGTACCAGCATAGATAATAGCTACTTGGTTTTCTACTGTAAACGGAGAGTTTAAACCTTGTTTTAAGATTTCCACGTTACGTTTACCTTTTTCGATAACGTTTAATGTAGCTGCATCTAAGTCAGAACCGAATTTTGCGAAAGCTTCTAATTCACGGAACTGAGCTTGGTCTAATTTTAAAGTACCAGAAACCTTTTTCATCGATTTGATTTGCGCATTACCTCCTACACGAGATACAGAGATACCTACGTTAATCGCTGGACGCACCCCTGAGTTGAATAAATCAGACTCTAAGAAAATCTGTCCATCAGTAATCGAAATTACGTTTGTTGGGATATACGCAGAAACGTCACCCGCTTGTGTTTCGATAATAGGTAAAGCAGTTAATGAACCACCACCTTTAACGATTGGTTTTAATGACTCTGGTAAGTCATTCATATTTTTAGCGATATCATCATCAGCGATAACCTTCGCAGCTCTTTCTAATAAACGAGAGTGTAAGTAGAATACGTCTCCAGGATAAGCCTCACGTCCTGGTGGTCTTCTTAATAATAAAGATACCTCACGGTAAGCAACAGCTTGTTTAGATAAATCATCATAAACAATTAAAGCTGGACGACCTGTATCACGGAAATATTCTCCGATAGCTGCACCTGCCATAGGAGCATAAACTTGCATTGGAGCCGGGTCAGAAGCATTAGCAGCAACAATCACAGTATATGCCATTGCTCCTTTTTCTTCTAATGTTTTAGCGATAGCTGCTACAGTAGAAGCTTTTTGACCTACAGCAACGTAGATACAAAATACTGGTTTACCAGCATCAAAAAATTCTTTTTGGTTAATAATTGTATCCAAACAAACTGTTGATTTACCAGTTTGACGGTCACCAATTACTAACTCACGCTGACCACGACCTACTGGAATCATTGCATCTACTGCTTTGATACCTGTTTGCATAGGCTCAGTTACTGGTTGACGGAAAATTACCCCTGGTGCTTTACGCTCTAAAGGCATTTCGTATAAGTCACCACCTATAGGACCTTTACCATCAATAGGTTGTCCTAAAGTGTTTACTACACGTCCTACCATTTGCTCACCAACTTTTAATGATGCAATACGTTGTGTTCTTTTTGCTGTTGAACCCTCTTTGATACCTGTAGATGGCCCTAATAATACTACCCCTACGTTATCTTCTTCTAGGTTCAATACGATACCTTCCATACCGTTATCAAACTCTACTAACTCACCATATTGTACATTTGAAAGCCCATAAACACGAGCAATACCATCACCTACTTGAAGAACAGTTCCTACTTCTTCTAAAGTAGCACCAGATTCAAAACCTGATAATTGTTGCTTTAATATTGCTGAAATTTCAGCTGGTTTAATTTCCGCCATAACTATATATAATCTAACGATTAGTGTATTTTATATTTTAAATTCTCATTATTATACTTTGTAATAAAAGTATCAATTTTTACTTCATCTACATTACCATTTTCATCAACCATCTCTGATTTTTTAATAGCTCTAATTATGTTATCTAAACCTACATCTGTTGTTAATTCTTTACCACTTTTCAAAAATCTAACAGTATAAACATAATAATCATAATAAGGAAGAGATGATGAATATTTTGGATTATAAAATTCATTACGTTTTTGATACGAAGTTGATAATACAGTTAAAAATTCAACTCCGCTCAAGGTTGATATCGTTGTCATTTTACCTTCTCTTAGAAAGTTGAAAACTTCAACTTTATCCAATAAAACTTTATCTTTTTTAAATTTTACTTTTTGTGAAAAACTTAAAATTGACATCAATAAAAATAAAATTATTAAACCTCTTCTCATAACTAATTACTTAACTCTCTTTTTAAAACTTGTAATCTACTAGCTACAGAAGCATTGTATTGCTTGTCGCCTATTCTTAAAATAAATCCACCTATAATCGCTGGATCTACAATATTCTTGATAGAAACTTTTTTTGTTGAAAACTCAGCTACTTTAGCTAAAACTTTAGCTTCTAGCTCAGGAGTAATTGCAATTGCAGTAGTCACTGTTGCAACTTCTATACCGTTAGCTACGTCAAATAGTTTGTTGTATTGAGAAGCTACCTTTTCTAAAATCTCAAAACGTTTATTTGTTAATAATAATTGAAATAAACTTTTTGAAATAGGACTTACGCCTTTGAAAACCTCTAATAAAGCATTGTTTTTTACTTCTACCTTAAGAGTTGGGTTTGCAATAAAGTTTGACAATTCAGCATTATTGTGAATTGTTGTTGCAATCAAAGCCATATCATTGTTTACTTCTTGGGCAGTACCGTTTGAAGTAGCAACATCTAAAATTGCTTTTGCATATCGTATCGCAGCTCTATTACCTGACATACTTATTAGTTTAATTTTACATCACCTAACATCTTCTCTACTAATTTAGTTTGAGCTTCTTTGTTAGATAATTCGTCTTTTAATAATTTTTCTGCTATTTCTAATGATAGTGAAGATACTTGGTTTTTTAATTCAGCCATAGCCGCATTCTTCTCACTCTCGATAGAAGCTTTAGCTTGCTCAATCATTCTTAAACCTTGTGTTTGTGCTTCTTCTTTAGCATCTGCAATCATTTTTTCTTTGATTTCGCGAGCTTCTTTCAACAAAGTATCACGCTCTAAACGAGCTTCTTGTAAGATACGCTCATTATTAGCTTGTAAATCTTGCATTTCTTTCTTTGCATTTTCTGCAGAAAGTAATGCGTTCTTGATACCTTCTTCTCTATCAGTGATAGATTGCATAATAGGTTTCCAAGCAAATTTTACCAATAACAGGATTAATACAATTAAAATAATTGCTTGCCAAAAGAAAAGACCGAATGAAAAATCGTTAATTAATTTATCCATTATGTTGAATATAAAATGATTTAATTTTTTTAATTGTTAAAACAACACCTGTAACCAACCGTTACAGGCATTGTTTTTGTTTTTCCTTATTAGTTATTTCCTAAGATTAAAGCAGCGAATGCTAAACCTTCTAATAAAGCAGCGATAATAATCATCGCTGTTTGTACTTTACCAGCAGCTTCTGGTTGACGAGCAATAGCGTCCATCGCAGAACCACCAATTCTACCTAATCCTAAACCAGCACCGATTACTACTAAACCTGCACCTACTAAAGTTGGGATATTCATAATATATAAATAAAAAATTAAACTTCTAAATTAAACAATCTATTAATGATGATCATCGTGATGATGATCCTGTACAGCCATACCAATAAATAATGATGACAACATTGTAAAGATAAACGCTTGTAAGAACGCTACCAACAATTCAATCAATGAAATAAACAATGTAAGACCAAAAGAAATTGGTAAATCTGCTGCTAAATTTTTTCCTACGAAAATCATTGCAATCAAGCTCATTATTACTACGTGACCTGCTGTAATGTTTGCAAATAAACGAATTAGTAATGCAAATGGTTTTGTAAGTGTTCCTAATAATTCTATAGGAGCTAAAATAATTTTCATTGGCACTGGAACTCCTGGCATCCAAAAAATGTGCCCCCAGTAATCTTTGTTAGCACTAAACTGTGTTATAAGATAAGTAAATAATGCCAAACAAACTGTTACTGCTATATTTCCTGTAACGTTGATTCCGATAGGTGTCATCCCTAAAAGGTTCAATAACCAAATAAAGAAGAACACTGTTAAAAGGAATCCCATAAATTTTCTGTATTTTTTTTCACCAATATTTGGAATTGCCACTTCATCTCTAATAAAAATAATAAGAGGCTCTAAGATTCTTCCAAAACCAGTTGGGATTGGTCCTTTTTTATAAGATTTAGCCAAACTAATAAACATAAACAACAACATCGTTGCCACTATCAACATTGACAGTACATTTTTAGTGATTGAAAAATCTAATGGTTGTACGTTTGTTGGGTGATGGTGTTCGTCATAACTTACAGTTCCTTCTGCATCCGACTTATAAATTTTGCCGTGAACCAATATATAGTAGTTACCATCTACATTAGCCAGTTCTTTTTCATTGTGGAAAGCCGAAGAAGAAAAAACTTTTAATCCATTATCCCATAAAATAACAGGCAATGAAAATCCATAGTGTTTTCCAGCTTCACCATCAGCAAAGAAATAAAAATCGTGCGAATCTTGTAAGTGATGCTCAATAAACGCATCTACTTCTACTTTTTCATTTACAGCTCCTTCGTGTTTCACTTCGTGAGCAGCCTCTAAATGCCCTTCTTCTGCATGAGCAGAATCGTGCACAACTGCTTGTGCTTCGTGAGCAGGTTGGGCTACAACATGTGTAGAATCAGAAGTAGGGTTAGCTAAAGTAACCAATGAATATAAGCCAAATAAGGCTGATAATAGTAATGATACAGGTTTTCTTGTAATCATCATAAGAAATTAAAATTCTATGTTCGTAAATTTCGGTGCAAAGGTACATTTTTTATTTATATTAAAAACCTTTCGTTTATTTTTTTAGAAAAAGGTTTTCATTATTTTCTATTCAAATGAAATTTAAAGCACTCTTTTATAAAGTTATCAACATATTATTATTTGCATTTTCCTACATATTTAAACTATTTAGCCGATGAAAGGGAAGTTTTTGTCGATAAAAATTGTTAATAACTTTTTTTTAATTATTTTTGAATACACAAACAAAATTTAATCTAGGTATGAGAAAAACATTACTCTTAGTACTTTTGTTTCAATCTTTCCTAATTTCGGCTCAATGTTGGCAAACTATTTCAGCAGGTGGCTCACATACCATAGCCATAAGAAATGGAGGAACATTATGGACTTGGGGACGCAATAATTTTGGTCAACTTGGATCATCAGGAGTTCCGTCTTCCCAATCAAATATACCTATTCAAGTAGGAATCTCTTCAGATTGGTCTAAAATATCAGCTGGTAGCTCACACGCTTTGGCCATAAAAACTAACGGAACATTATGGGCTTGGGGAAGAAACAACTATGGTCAACTAGGTAATAATTCTACTGTAGATTCAAATATACCAATTCAAATTGGGGTTGATACTGATTGGGCATACATTTCTGCAGGAGATAATTACTGTCTCGCATTAAAAAACAATGGTACACTTTGGGCTTGGGGTGATAATGCTAATGGACAATTAGGAAATGGAAACAGCGGTTCTGGAAATATGGTACTTGTTCCTACACAAATAGGTAGTATAGTTTGGCAAACCATATCTGCTGGAACAGATCATTCTTTAGGTATACAACCTGATGGCTCACTTTGGGCTTGGGGACGAAATAATAATGGCAAACTAGGAAATAGTTCTACTGTAGATTCATATACACCTACACAAATAGGAACATCAACCTCTTGGAAAGAAGTTGCAGCTAGTCAAGCGCATAGTGTTGGCAAAATGACAGATGATTCAGTTTGGACTTGGGGTGATAACACCAGTGGGCAATTAGGAAATGGCTCAAGTGGCACTACTGCTTATAAAACCACTCCACAAAATATTAGTTATGCTTCAAACAGTACTAAAATTGCAAAAGGTTATCAACACACAGTAGTTCGTAAAAATAATGGTAAATTATACTCTTGGGGAGGAAATGTGTCAGGACAACTAGGCGATGGAAGTAATACCCAAAAAACTACTCCTGTTTTAGTAAATAATGACTCTGACTGGGATTATATAGATTCCAAAGCATCACATACGGTTGCTTTAAAAACTGATGGTTCATTATTTTCTTGGGGAAATAATTTATATGGGCAACTTGGTATCGGAAGTTTTTCCGCACAAAACACACCTCAACTTGTTAGTTGTCCTACACTTGCTTCAGAAAATTTCGAATTAGCTTCATCAATAAGATTATATCCTAATCCCGTAAATGATTTTATTAAAATTGAATCATCAAATTCAATTATTATAAATAAAATTGATGTTGTTGACGTTTCTGGAAAGGTATTAATAGAAAAAACAAATGCTTTTGAAGAAATTGATATGTCTCAACTTTCTACAGGAATCTATTTAATAAAAATAAATTCTAGAGAAGGAGCAATTATCAAGAAAGTCATAAAAGATTAGCATCTAATCTTCTATTTCATCTTTGTTACTTAGTAAATATATTGTAAAGGCTGTTTCAAATACTAAAAACAAAAAAAACAATGTAATGTAAGTCCATTTTTCAGACAAGATTACATTTGGACCTTGAACTATATCTTTTCCAAAAAAATAAGTGCCGAACAACTTTATAAATGTCAACAACATAAACGTATATCCTATATTGTCCTTATTTTTAATACCAACTACAAATAATATTCCAAGCATTGCTAATGAGGAAAAAGCAAATAAAAAATAAACTTTTGAAAAAGAAACCTGAAATAGGTTTACATCTATTTGAGCAAATTTAAATATATTGGAAAGTATAAAATAAAATAAAAAAATTACAAATGCATAAATTGCAATAGAAACGGCATTTCCTTTCATCTGTTTTTACTGTTTTGAGACTTAATCTCTATTCAAATCTGAAACTTGTCGTATAACATTATAAAGTGCTATAACTACGCCAACCATAGTAGTGATTATATAGTAGTACACTTTTTCTGAGGGGTGATTATTATCTAACCAAACTCCGAACTTATAACTAGCAAAAATAATAAGCCCCATTTGAAAGGGGATATTAATTAATGCTAACCATTTGTTTGAATTAGGTTTTTGTGTATTACTCATTAACTTTTTTTACTTGTTTCTTCTCCTCCTTTCATTTCACAAGTAGCCATAAATTTAGCTCCTGGTTCAACTGCTAATTTTCCACAAATCACTTCACCTTTTATAGTTGCAGTTGCTTTTACATTAAGAATTTCATCAACATTAATCTTGCCTTCTACCCTACCTTCAACATCTATATTTTGAACCATTAAGTCTCCAATAACACTTCCTGCTGGACCTATAACTAATTTTCCTTTTGAGTTGAAATTACCTATTAGTTGCCCATCTAATCTAAAGTCAGCAATAGACTCTATATCTCCTTTTATTATTGTGCCTTCAACAATTCTGTTTGTTTTACCTAGTAGGTCTGTGTAGGATTTAGTGCTTTTCTCGAACATTTTTTAAAATTTTAAATTTAGATATTGATCATAGTTCTTTTTAATTTGAATTACTCCGTAATTCTCCTTAGAAATAACAGTCGCTGGGGCGTCGACTTTATACTCTTTATTTGATTTTAGTAACTCTACTAGATAGGTTGCATATTCTCTTGAAGATATGCCATGGATTACAATAAAGTTCCTTCTTTCATCATATACATCAAAAGAAACGTGAAAAGTATCATACTGCTTATCCTTAATAAATCTCGTAACCTTTTCAATAATATCTTTTGATTGCTTTTCATTTTTATCACCTACTTTATAAAGTACTTTCCAACTCTTAGACTCGATGGTATCTAGTGATAAGGCAAGCTGCTCCATAACAGGAATATTTTCTCTAAGAATCTTAGTTGCTTCTTTTCCTTCTTCGGTGTTAGGATATGTTAATTCTAAATTACTCATTGCTTTTTTATATTCTTCTACACCTCGAAGTTTACCAATAGCATTTGCTTTTAATAATTCTAACTTAGAAATTATATCATTTCCTGTATACTCTTTTAATGCTTCATCTATGCAGTTTATAGTATTTCCGAAATCTTGGTTTTTAAAATATCCATAAAGTTCGAGATATCTCTTTTCTGGAGCAACATCTGTAGTAGCATTTTCTTGAATTGTTCCATTTAATAACTGAGCATAACGAGTGTTAGGATAATCCGAAATTATTTTATTCTTATATAATTCTGCTTTAGATGGATCTAAAGTTTGATAAATTTTATACAAATTATAGTATGAAGACAAGATTAATCTTTCTTCAGGCTTATTTTCTACAACCGATTCAAATTTTGATGCAGCTAATTTATTTTCGAAAAATTTCTCTTTATAAATAACACCTAATTCATAATTTGCTAAATTTCTCTCCTTAGCTAAACTATCTAACACTTTTGATGAAGTTGGTATTTGTTTCAAATAAAATTCGGGCGTATATTTTTCTTCTACAACTTGATTTTGATTTTGACCATCTTCTTCTTTAGGATTAGTAGTAGGATTATCTACAAGTCCATCTGTTTGTTGTCCTGAAAAACGCCAGTTATCTGCCAATATTCGCTTACCCCATCTTTTTTGAAATTCTATTTTTCCTAGTCCTACTGCTTGAACATTGTAAAAATAAAACTTACTCTCTTGGAAATTCTCCATTACTGGAGGCGCAATACTTGAATTTTTTTCCATTCCAGGTAGATCAACTTTTAG
Organism: Limnohabitans sp.; assembly: GCA_030053945.1. Taxonomy (GTDB): domain Bacteria; phylum Bacteroidota; class Bacteroidia; order Flavobacteriales; family Flavobacteriaceae; genus Flavobacterium. Next base: position 18,685 of record JASGCW010000002.1, on the reverse strand, counting down.
ATCCTGAATACCAGTATTTTTAGCTTCTAATTCTTTTTGCTTAGCTTCTTTTTGCTTTCTAATTTCTTCTTCCTTCTTAATCTTAGCAATGTAGTCTTCATAATATTTCTTTCTATCCGTATCAGACATTGCTGTTACTTTCAATATACTATCACAACTTTTTGCAATTCCTTCATATTTTATGACATCATCTAAATTTTGTCTTTTTTTCTGAATAACGAAATATTCTTTATTCTTCTTCATTAACTTTGTCAAAGTACTATCATAATACTTACCAGCTGTAACATAATTTGCTCTATCAAAATAAATAGTAGCTAGATTTCTATAGGTTGAAGCTTGTAAGTAAAAATCTTGTGATTTTGCCAATAAGGATTTATTATAAAATTGTATTGCTCTATTCTTATTTCCTAATTTATCATAAAACATCGCCATTTGATAATTTAAAATATCCATATAAGGGCGATTTTCTCTATCCTTAAATAATTTTTTATATTTTTTCAAAAAAGCAATAGTATCTCCAGTATAGTCAGTAATTTGAGCTTGTCTAGCATGTGCTTGCATTACATATAAACGAGGAGATTTTCGTTTCATATCTATTACTTCTTGGAATTCTGCATACGCACTATCTTTATATTGTAATGCTTGATAAATTTGACCTAAAATAAAATGATATCTCGCTCTTTCTTCTTTAAGCTTTGTAGTTTTTATAGCATTTTTAAGTGGCGCTACAGCACTATCTTTTTGTTCGAGATTTATAAATGCTTGTGCTAAAACTGCATTTGCATCAGCTTGGGTTTGTTCTTTAAGCTTATATTTTTTAAGCAAAATTTTAATGTTTTTAATGGCAAGAGCATCATTTTCCAATCTAAGATTGGTTTTTTCTCTCCAAACTTTTGCTTCGTAAATCTTATCAGAATTTGAATACTTATAAAGAATGTAATTAAAAGCTTCTAAAGCAGGAATAAAACGTTTGTCATAATAACGAGCTTTTCCTAACATAAGGTGAGCTTCGTCCATTTGCATATTACGTTCTTTACCTTCAATATTCATAGAATGCTTTTGAATAGCTTTGGTTGCTTTTTCTTCTGCTCTTTCAAAATTTTTATTCTTACCTTTTTGCCCTGGCAAAACTGCCTCCTCCTCAATTTGCATTCTTTCTAAAGGAAGTAGTTCCCAAAAATTATCAGAATAAGTAGATTTTAATTCTTGTATCCCTTCATCTAATGCAATTCCTCCATTATATAAAGTATTATATTCTGTGTTCAAAGCATGCCAATTTCTACGTAAAAATGTATCTTTTTTTGTAGAACAAGCCACTACAAATGCTGCAATAGCTAGTAATGAAAAATATCTTAGTTGATTATTTTTAAACATAAATCTCTTTTGTATCTAAACTTTAAAAATCAAAATTTAGTATTCGCAATGGTAAAAGTACATTTCTTTTTGAAATTCTTAAAAATATTAGTTTTTAAAATTTGTTTTTCTTTCTATAAACACACTTTTGTTTGTAATTTTGTTCAAATAAATAATAATTATGTCAACATTTTACAAACTTGCAATAAAAGAAATTAAAAGAGAAACTCCTCAAGCTATATCAGTATTATTTAATGTTCCATTAGAATTTCAAGATTTTTACAAATTTACTGCTGGTCAATATGTAAATCTAAAATTAAATTTAGACGGAAAAGAAATTCGTCGTGCTTATTCTATCTGTACTGCACCTTCTAGCAATGAACTTCGCATTGCAATCAAAGCGGTTAAAAATGGTACTTTTTCTAAGTTTGCCAATGAACAACTAAAAGAAGGAAGTATAATTGAAGTAGGAATGCCAGAAGGTAGATTTACTTTTGAACCCGATGCATCACGTCAAAGAAACTATATGGCATTTGTTGCCGGTAGTGGAATTACTCCAGTTATGTCAATTCTACAAACTGTTTTACTCCAAGAACCTAAAAGTTCTTTTGTTTTAGTTTATGGTAACAAAACACCTGAAGACACTATTTTTTACAACAAATTAGCAGAATTACAAAAACAATTTATCGGTCGTCTTTCTGTACATTATGTATTTAGTCAGCAAAATATAGATGGTCAACAATCTGGAAGAATTAACAAGTCTATTGTCACACTTGTACACAATAAACATATTGGGCAAGAGTTTTCAAAATACTTTTTATGTGGTCCTGAAGAAATGATTAATGAAGTAAATACCAGCTTAAAAGAAAAAAATATCCCTGAAAAAGATATCAAATTCGAATTATTCTCAGCTGCTCCTTCTTCAGAAAGTACTACTCCAACTGGAAACGTAGAACATACCAAAATTACTGTTTTAGTAGATGGCGATGAACAAACTTTTGAAATGTCAACAAAACAAACCTTGTTAGAAGCAACACTAAAACAAGGTCTAGACGCGCCATATTCTTGTCAAGGTGGGGTTTGTAGTAGTTGTATTGCTAGAGTTACTTCAGGTAGTGCCGTTATGAAAAAGAATACCATACTTAATGATAAAGAAATTGCGGCAGGATTAATTTTAACTTGTCAGGCGCATCCTACATCAACGGAGATTACAATTGATTATGATGATGTATAACATTTAAATTCGTAAAAAGCAAGAAAAAGTCGGTAAAATTTAACTTTACCGACTTTTTTTGTTATTATATCGAATAAATTGATTTTTTGGTTAATTTTTTATTAAAAATATAATATTTTTGACTAATCACAAAAACAATCTAAAAAATCCAAAAATGAAAAAAATTACTTTGAAGCTATTTTATATAGCTATCCTAGCGTTTAATTATACCTTATTTGCACAAGTAGGTATAGGAACAACATCTCCAAAAGCTGCTCTAGATGTTCAAGCTACATCAAATAATTATGGTTTATTATTACCGCGTGTTGCCTTAACAGCTACGAATGTCGCAGCTCCAGTTACAAATCCAGCAGGTGGGGCATTAATTGTAGGAACCGTTGTATTTAACACTGCTACAACTACAGGAACTTATGGTGTAATTCCAGGGATTTATTTTTGGGATGGAGTAAACTGGATATCAAATATCCATCGTTATTATTCAAAAAACTTTTTGCAAAACGCCGATTTAAATGTTGGAAAATCTCTTACTACTTTCACAAACATACCGGGTTTGACTGGACAAACTTTTACTGCTCCTTATGAAGGTGAATATCAAATTATTTTTACAGGTTACTTAGGTTGCACAAAAGTAAGTGATAATACCGCTAATTTACCTGTAGGCTCTGATATAAGCGGCTATTCTGGAACAGCCTATGTTGAAGGTTTTTTTAGACTAAATGTAAACGGAACAAATTATGACAGATATTGTCATTCTGCAAGTTATTACGTTTCTGGGACCTCAAATACCGGGGGTGGAGGTAATGATATGTTTGAACTTTTTAATGAGGTAAATATAATTGTAAATATTTATTTAACAGCGGGAGCTACATGTACTTTAAATGCTTCATATAGAGGTGATGGCGAGATTAATGCTCAAACAACAACTCCTCATGTTGTCGGTTCAATCTCATCTGCTCTAGCAAACAAATCTGAAATTAATGTAACTTACATTGGTAGATAATAAAAATAAAAAAAGGACTTTTAAAAAAGTCCTTTTTTTATTTTATCAACAACTGTTTGTGGTGTTATCGTTTTCATAGCATCCTCATAACCTTCTACTATTTTATTACCATAAACTGATGTAGGAATTAAAGGATATGAACTTCTATCGGCTGTTAAACAAAATTCATCTGATTGATTAAATGGCTTAAATCCAGCAAAAGGATGAGTGGCTCCCCATAACGTAATAACCTTAATCCCTAACATCGCTCCAATATGTGCATTGCCTGAATCCATTGATAACATTGCATCAAGATTAGAAATCAAATCCAGCTCTTGTGCAAGCTTCAGTTTTCCGGCTACAACAATAACATTCTGAAAATCTCTTTTTAACTGATTCAATTTATCAATCTCTTTCTGACCACCTCCAAAAAGGAATAATTTATAATCATTTCGAGCCAGTTCAATAACAATTTCTTGCATTAAATCAAGCGGATAAACTTTAGAATCATATTGTGCAAAAGGGGCAATTCCAATCCATTTTTGAGTTTTATCTCCAGTAATTTTTAAAATTTCTCCAGATAAAATTGATTTTTCTGGAAAAGAAGGGTTATTCAAATCGATAGGAAAACCTAATTCTTCAAAAGTAGTACAATGCCTTTCAAACATTGATTTTACAGGAGAAAAAACTTTATTTTTCGCTCGGGTGAGTGCTTTTTTATCCTTTCTTCCTTTATCTGTAAAAGCAATTTTTTTACCGCTGACGGCAAATAATCCTCTTACAACTTTTGACCGAAGGACATTATGCAAATCTGCAACTGCATCGATATTAAGTTTTTTAAGTTCGTTGTACAAACGTACTAATCCAATTATTCCCTTATGCTTTTGATTCACATCAATAGCAAAAAAATCTAAATTTGGAATATCTCTAAAAAAAGGCTTAAAAAAAGGACGTGAAACTACTGTGATTTTAACCTGCGGGTATTGCAAAGAAAAAGCTCTCAACACTGGAACTGTCATTGCAACATCCCCCATTGCTGAAAGCCTTATTACTAAAATGTGTTTGATGTTTGACATCGAAACTCTTACTTTTTATTTTGATACAACACTGGGTTTAAGTCCTCGTCATTGTACATTTTCATTTGCTTGTACACTTTCATATACTTATCGCCATTTTCAATATCTTGAATTAATTGGCTAATTGAAGTAAACATATCGTTTTTTTGATCTAACAATACATTCAATTTTTCTTGACATTTTGCCCTATGTTCAGGAGAAGCTTCAACTCGATTAGCCTCTTCACTCATATGGTAAATTTTCAATGCTAAAATTGACAATCTATCTATTGCCCACGCAGGGCTTTCGGTATTGATTTTTGCGTCAGATTTTACTTGAACATTTGCATATTTTTGAAGAAAATAACTATCAATATATTCAACCATATCTGTACGAACTTGGTTAGAAGCATCAATTTTTCGCTTCAAATCAAGAGCTGCTACAGGATCAATTTGTGGATCTCGAATAATATCCTCATAATGCCATTGCACCGTATCCACCCAGTTTTTTGCATACAACAAAGCTTCAATAGATCCTTTTTCATATGGATTTAAAGTAGGTTGGTACACATCGTCTATAACGTGATAATCATTAATACTTTTTTCAAAAATGGGAAATGCAAATTCAGCAAACATACTATTCGATTTTTGTTACAAATATAGTTTTTTAAAGTTTTAACCTTTAAATTTGAACTTTAAACTTTATCAAAAATATGCACATTCATTACCTTTCTGAGCAAAATAGCATTCTTAATCATTTTTTAGCTGAAATTCGCGATACAACTATTCAAAAAGACAGTATGCGTTTTCGCAAAAATATTGAGCGAATAGGAGAAATAATGGCTTATGAGTTAAGTAAAACCTTAGAATATAAAAACATTGATGTGCAAACTCCACTTGGAGTGAAACATACCACAGCGATAGCAAAACCAGTAGTTTTGTGCTCTATTTTAAGAGCAGGATTAGCTTTACATCAAGGGTTTATGAATTTTTTTGATAATGCCGAAAACGGATTTATTTCTGCCTATAGACATCATTATGATAAAGACGACAAATTTGACATTTTAGTTGAATATCAAGCGGCTCCTTCTTTACAGGACAAAAACCTCATCCTAATTGATCCTATGTTAGCCACTGGTCAATCAATAGTCGCAGTATTAAACAAACTACATTTAGAACAATCCCGAAGCGTTGGGACAAAAGAAATACATATTGCTGTGGTGATAGCTGCTCCAGAAGGTGTTGAATATCTTCAAAAAAATCTTCCTGAGAATTGTCATTTATGGGTAGCTTCTCTAGACGATAGATTAAATGAAAAAAACTATATTATACCAGGTCTTGGAGATGCTGGGGATTTAGCTTATGGAAATAAATTATAATTTTCTAACTTTTCTAATAATCAACTGAATTACTATCACCACTGCCAAAACAATTAGAAAAAAAACACAACCGAAAAAAAATGCTGCCAAAGGTTGTCTACATCTAATGTGTTGTGAATCTAATTCGGAAGCAATAATTTTCATTCCTATAAAACTAAATAATATTTGAAGACATAAATTGATTAAGGAAATCCATTGAAAATTGAATTTTATGCTTTTTATAAGAGAGAATGAACCTATATGGCAGTAATAGTAACAATAATTCTATACCCATTTATAAAATTTGTAGCAAATAAGTTATCAAACTCGTTATAGTGATGATTACAACTATACTTTCTTTTATCCAGAATTTTTTTACAGTTTCTAAATAATTAGTAAGCATTATGGCAGTGGGTACAAAGGTGTAAATCAATAATCCGTTTTGTTTGTCAGGTGAAATGAAATAAATAACCAACCCTATTATATAGGCAAAAATTATTTTCCTGTAAGCCGAATGCAAATTTGATAATTTAGTTGGTAGAATAAATAGCATCATCAATAAGGCAATTAGGCTTGTAAAAAGATATATGATTAATGTTGCGTCTTGAAAAATATTTTGAAAATATTTGACATCAAAATCAATAACAATACTATTTAAAACTTGTTCAATAAAATTTGGATAAAAAGCTAATGAAAACATACTACCAACGACTAAAATGGTAATGAATGCAATAAAAGGAATTATCCAATTTCTATAATCTCTTGAAACGTGAAAAATTATCGAGGTGAATACTAACAAAACAAAAAGTATACACCAAAAGTTTATTAAACTTGCCACAAAAATCCATAAAGATGCGTCAAATATTTTCTCTTTAGGAGTAATAAGTGACTGCATAGAAATCAATCTTCTCAGGGCTAGCAAAATAAATGCATTTGATACTACTAATTTCTCACTAGAAAGAACATTTGGGAAAAATATCAAAAAAATAAAAAAAAGATAGAAAGTAAAACTATTATCTTTACTCAAAGCATTCTTCTTTGTGATAAAGTTAGTTATAAATAAAGAGCCAACAAGTACCAAAAGTAAAAAAACTTTTCTAGCAATTTCAAGTCCCGAAATATCACTATAACTCACTCTAAATTGATATAACAAATAACTTATTATCAACAATATAGAGACTAAAATATAATTTATTGGACGAGATTTACTAAAAACGCTTGTAATCATAAGTATATTTTATATTTTTGCTGTGTAAATATAATACATTCAAATTATGATGAGATCATTTTTTGGAGCAATTCAGTGGTTATTTGAAAAAATATTATTTGCTCCACACGATTTAATGCGTTCTATGGAATTAGATAACTGGTGGATTGCTAACACAGTAAACTGGGTTTTATGGGGTATTATCAGTTACTATATTTGGTATTGGACAAAAGAATTGAAAATATTTAAAGACAGAAATGAAGACGAGCAAGATACCACAGCTCATTCATTCTTAAAATAATTCGTTTTACACAAAATAAAAAAACCTGTCAGATATTTTCTAACAGGTTTTTCTTGTTTGAGATTATATTAGTTTTTAATAATCTTTTTTGAACCTACATTTCCTGCTTCAGTTTTTACCTGCACTAAATACATTCCGTTAGATAAATCTGAAATATCTATCATTGATGCTTTAGCTTCTTTTATTTTTCTTCCTTCTAAAGAATATATTTCTACATTATCAATATCCTCAGTACTGGTAATACTAACAATTCCGCTTGTAGGATTAGGAAATACAGAAAATTCTGAAAATGTAACATCATTTCTATCTAACTGAGACGATTCATTAAACAAAATTGACACATCTGCTCCTGTTAAAACAGCTTTATAGAATCGTATATCATCAATAATTCCTGCATATTTATTTGTTGAAGTCAAATTATTTAAATGATCATTTGATATACTAACCGATCTTAATGTTGACATTAAATTCCATTGGTGCAAACCTGACCCTGTCATTGCGTAATATTGATCTCCATTAGATACTTCTAGGACATCATTTACATAAATTTTATAAAAATAACGCATACGAAAAACTCCGGGACTAGAATAATCACCAGCCTTTTCCATCGTTACTACAATATGTTGCCAACTATTATTTGCTAGAGTTGATGTAGAAATTGAATTTGTATAATCAGAATTCCCACTATAAGGTGTTCCCCCAGTACCACCAACAGTAAAATACCAACTAAAATTAGCGGCTAACCCTATTTTTCCATTTTGCAAATAAATATACCAGCCTGATTTAGTGTTGTCCTCTACTGCTGAAGTTCTACTACTTTGATCTATAATAGTTTGTTTATTTGCATTCAGGACCGAAGTCTTTATCCAAAAACTAACAGATAAATCATTTGAAAAAATTGCATTCCTTTTAAGGTAATCACCTCCAAGATTAATAGCATCAGATGCCTCTCCAAATCTATTGGTAGTAAAAGTTGCTGTACTTCCTGTACGAGTTAAATTTTCTGGAGTCCCATAAGTATCTGTCAACGAACCCGAGGTAAACTTATACTCACTATCTAAACCCGTTGTTGGTATTTGCGAAAATAATTTTGATGTAAAAATCAGAATAAAAAATAGTTTTGCCTTCATAACATTTGTATAAATAATTCAAAAACAAAGTTGATTCTTATTGCCATTTTAAACGCTTCAAAAAACTATTATTTTGATTCAATTAACATTATTTTGATTCAAAAAACGTTTATTTGAATCATTTCTAATTTTTGAATATGTAAAAAGTATAATTTTGGATTAATCTAATTGGATTAGTTATAAATGAGAAATTGGTTTGATTCCTTCATCATTTCAAAAATTGATGATACTATACAATCACATTCAGAGATTAAACGAATTAAATTGTTTAATGCCTTTTGTTATTGTTGGTATATAACTGCTTTCATTTTAATTTTAAATTATCTTACTAAAAGTCCTATTCCTTTTACAAATATAATTGCACATATTCTCCAATTATTTATCATACTCATTGCCCATTATTCACACAACAAAGGCAAGTACGAAACCGGAAGATTTATTTTTTCATTGATGCTTGTTATTAATAGTTTTCTATTTGGGAATTTTTTAAGAACAGGTCAGTTGTTAGAATTTTATATGATTCTTCCTCCAGCAGTGAGTTTAGTTTTGACAGATAACAAAAAAATAAATTACAGCATATTCCTAATTTCTTTCTTAGGGTTTGCACTCCCCAATTATTTTTTCAAACATTATCCCAATATAAATTTTTACAGTCCCGCCTTGTTGTGTCTGTTTTTATTATTTTATTTTTTAACCAATTATTTTAAAAATCAAAATAGAGAAATTGAAAATCTTCTTGAAATTGAAAGAGATAAAGTAATAGCCGATAAAATAATTTTAGAAGAACAAAAAAATAAATTAGACCAACTCAACGAATTCAAATCCCATTTTTTTGTCAATTTTTCACACGAAATTAAAACTCCTTTAACCTTAATTCAAGGGAATATATCTCGTATTAATTTGAATGGGTCTGTTGAAGAAAACCAAGAAAAAATTAAGATTGTAAACAGTCAGATTAACCAAATTCAAAACATTATCAATAATATTATTGATCTAAGTAAGATAGATTCTGATGAGTTTTCTTTACATTGTTCACAAGTACCTTTAAAATCTTTTTTGGAAAAACATTACTCAGAATTTTATGAACTGTTTGAAAAAAAAGGTATTCAGTTTCAACTAAAAATCGATACTCCCCATTTATCTATTGATATGGATGAAGGTTTAATGTCGAAATCTATAAATAACCTATTATCTAATGCGTTAAAATTTACACCTGCTAATGGGAAAGTAACAATTATTGTCACGCTTGAAAATGATTTGGTGATTAAAATAATTGATAATGGAATAGGAATCCCTACCGAAGATATTGACAAAATTTTTGATCGCTTTTACCAATCTAAAAATGATATAACAAAAAGTCAAGGAAGTGGTATAGGTTTATCGTTTACTCAAAGTATTATTAAAGCCCATCAGTTTAATATTACTGTTCGAAGCATTCCTGCTATTGAGACTAGTTTTACCATCACAATACCTAAAACGGCATTTGAATATATTCCAACTAAGGAAGAAGATACATTTAGTGAGTCTGTTCAAATTCTTACAACTCCTAAAACCTCAACAAAACAAATCGCGCAAGATGGCAGAAAAGTTTTAATTGTTGAAGACAATGAGCAAATGCGTAATTATTTAAAAGAAGTTTTAGAAGACTATCAAGTCTATGAAGCAGAAAATGGAGCTGTTGCCTTAACCTTTTTACAAAAACATTCGTTTGACATCATTATAACCGATTATATGATGCCTGTTTTAGATGGCGAAGGTTTTGTTTTAAAAGTAAAAGAATTAGGTATAAAAACACCAATCATTGTTTTAACGGCAAGAAGTGATCAAGAAGGAAAACTTACTATGCTTCGATTAGGTATTGATGGCTATTTGAATAAACCTTTTATAGAAGAAGAATTGCATTTAATGATTAAAAAATCATTACAATCACTAGATAGTTTGACTTCGTTTGAGGCAAGTTTAGAAGAAGAAGAAAAAGAAAGTCTAGTGATTTTTGCAAACAAATTCAATCAAGAATTAACTGATTTCATCTATAAAGAACTTCATTCACCAACATTTGGAGTAGAAGAAATTGCACTTCATTTGAATATTTCAAAAAGTACTTTAAATAGAAAAACAAAAGCCATTTTAGGGCAAACACCCCAGGAAATTATTATGGAAGCTCGCTTTCAAAAAGCCCGAGCTATACTTTTAGAAAACCCTTATGCATCTAAAAAAGAAATTGCTGAAAGTATAGGTATAACTAATGCTTCTTACTTTTTTTCAAAACTAAATGAACGATTTGGAACCTTTTAAAAAACAAAAAAATCCACGCAAAAAATACGTGGATTTGAAATGTAATATATAAAGCAAATCTATCTATTGAATTTATATTCCCAAATAAATTCGCAATGAACCAGATGGTGAATTTTTCGAGTAACCTCTAAATGTTTAAAAATCAAGAAAGATGAATCTTATAATTCTTCCTAATTAGGGAAATTATTCGTGTCTCTCCACAAAAAAAATAGCCTCCCCCTGAAAACCGTTGTATTTAAATGATTCAAAATGTGCAATTTAGCAATGTTAATCCAAGAATAGAAAATAAACAACTACAAAACTATTTGTGTCTCGGCTGTAAAAAACAGAATTCTTTATATATTTTGTTTTTTGTTTTGATTTATAATTTTTCTTATTCATAGAGAAATTCTGTTTTACAGTTCCGAGAGTATTCTAATTTAGATTCTTATTTCTTTCCTGTGTAGATTTTCGAATATCTAAAAACTAAAATTGCTTTTCTTTTATTTATAGGATTTTAGTACTGTGTTTATCTGTGGTAATTTTTTAAATTTGAATCTAGTGTGTTTATGCTAGTTTGTTGTTTAAGTACCAAAACAATTCTTTCTAACATAGAAAATTATTTGTGGTCCACTCAAAAAAAATAACCCTCCCCCTGAAAACCGTTACATTTAAATGATTCAAAATATGCAATTTAGCAGTGTTAATCCAAGAATAGAAAATAAACAACTACAAAACTATTTGTGTCTCGGCTGTAAAAAACAGAATTCTTTATATATTTTGTTTTTTGTTTTGATTTATAATTTTTCTTATTCATAGAGAAATTCTGTTTTACAGTCCCGAGAGCATTCTAATTTAGATTCTTATTTCTTTCCTGTGTAGATTTTAAAAATTCTTAGCTATTATTTCTGTTATATCTCTAAAGAAATCAGTATTTAATTTTTCAATACTTTTTTAGATCCTAACTTACCATCTTCAGTTTGAAGCTGTACTAAATACATTCCATTGGACAAATCTGAAATATCAATTGATGAAGTTGCAACTGATTTTATTTTTCTTCCTTCTAACGAATATACTTCTATACTCTTAATGTTTTCAGAACTTGATATATTTATAATGTCATTGGTTGGATTAGGATATATTGAAAAATCAGAAAAAGTAGCAAGTTCGTTTGTGCTTAAAGTAGAATTATATTCATAACAACCTAAATCTACCGTAGAATTTACGATTCTAGTATTTCCATTTAAATCATACGGCATAGTTAGTAATAGCGTATTATTACCTGCATCAATAGCTGGTGAACTAGATTGTAAAGTAAAATCAGAATTTAATAAAGGATTTGAATTAATTCCGCTTATTTGACCACCTTCAGATATAGTATTTGACAAACCTGGTCCTCCTAAGGTACCTGCTATATTAAACGGGTTTGCGCTTCCATTGCCATAAATAATACAGTTTTTAAATCGAGTATTAGATCCGTTATCCGTTTTGATTGTATTTCCACTAGCTCCTGTATTGTTTGAAAATGTAGAATTAATTACATCTACACTTATACTATTTTGTGTTCCACCACCAGTTGTGCTTGCACTAAAATACAAACAAGAGGCTCCTGATGACGAGGTATTATTATAAAATAAGCAATTTTTTATTTCGCTATTTCCATTCCAATTATAAGCGCCAGCTCCAGCAATTAATAGGGTTGAATTAGTAGATGAAAAATTATCTCTAATAATATTTGAATCAAAATCCAATCTGAAATTTTGATAATTAACACCACCTGCAAAATAACACGCAGCCACACTAGTATCTGACCCCGAGTTTTTTTCTAAAATACAATTTTGGACTTTTAGATAAATATAATCATTCAAAGTGTATGTATTCAAATAAATAGCTCCTCCTCTAGTATGATAATATTGTGCAGAAGCTGTTCCAGTAGTAAGTGTACCTCCATTTGCATTTCCCCCTTTTATTGTAAACCCATCTACTAAAACATAACTGGCTGAGCCCCTAACTGAAATTATATGATATAAATTGTCTTGTCTAGTTACTTCTGTTGGATTTATATTGCTATTATCATTACCATTAACATCTCCACTTAAAACAGTAACGTTATTTTTTGGATTTCTTTGTCCACGTAAAGTTTCAGTTCCATTAAAACCTCCATACATTGTTAATCCATTTTTTAATAAAAAAGTTGAAGTTCTTGCTGTTCCAGCAGGTTTGTATATACCAGCGGCTACCCAAATTTCATTACTAGTAGTTGCATTTGTAATTGCTGTTTCCAAGCTTGTATAAGCATTTACCCAACTCGAACCATTATTTAAACCAGTAGCACTACTATTTACATAAACTGGAATTTTTGGTTTATCTTCATTATATAAAATATCTATTTCGGCAACAGAAAGTTTTTTTTCGTAGTAGCGAATTTGATCTATGGCGCCTTGGTATTCAAAATATAATAATGGATCAGGACTTTTTCCTATCTCTAATTGTTTTGTTGGAGTTATTGCTCGAACACTAAAAGTATCCGTTTGTAGTCCTGACGCATAGTCTGTTTCTGCATCACTTCCTATAATTAGGTTATCTATATAAAGAGAATATGTATATGTAAGTGTATGTTGAACCAATGAACCTGCAATCAATGGCGTATCTGAAGAATCTAATGTACATACCACGTGATGCCACTGTCCATCTGCAATAACTGGACTTATAACCTGGCGAACACCACTATTGTTAGTCCCTCCATTTGTAGGTAAAAAATTCCAGCTAAACTGTCCATTAAAATATATTTTACCATCCTTCAGAGCTACCGAAAAACCTGCTGGATTTGAAGCCGTGTTATGTTGGTCAAAAATATATCTTTTTACGGTTTCATTTGTTGTAGTTTTTATCCAAAAGCTAATAGAAAATTTATTAACAGATGCTGCATTTGTTCCTCCAGCTAGAAATGAATCACCATTAAGTGAAATGGCATCATTTGCAATTGAATTTCTATCTGTAATAATAGTCCTAGCCGAACCAGTAGGAACTAAATTTGCAGTTCCAGCCTGTAAAACTGGCATTACATCACTTGTTAAAGCACCATTAATAAACTTGTAATCTTTAATTAAATTATTCGTAGGTATTTGGGCTATTCCTGCTAAGCTTAACAAAATTGTTATAACTAAAAGTATTTGTTTCTTCATAATAATTACATTTTAATGAAGCAAATTTCTATTAGTTACCTCCTTTTTTTGAGGCTTTTTTTCTGAATAGACTGTTTTTTTTTCTGAATGGCTAAAACATAGATTGAATCAGTTCTAAAAACTCATCTTTTTTTTCTTTTGCGACAGGAATCGTCTTGTTATTTTCCATAATTATATGATAGCCATCCTTTTTGGAAAGTTCTTTCATATATTTCAAATTGATAAGATAAGAACGATGTGGTTTGTAAAAAATAGGTTTTTCTTCAAGCTGTTCCACAAAATGCTTTAAGGGTTTACATATAAGTTGAGTCGAATTATCTTTCATAAAAACCTTAGTGTACATTCCATCTGCTTCAAAAACAAGAATATCATCGTGAGATACAAACAAAACACCTTTGGGCACTTCAAGCACCATTTTATTAAGTGATAATTGTTGAAATACTTTTTTTAATTCATCAATTTTTGAATTGATACTCCCCTTTTGAATATTCTCTTTTGCTTTTTCAACTGCGCTTTTAAATTCGGTTATATCGACAGGCTTTAATAAATAATCAACTGCAGAAAGCTTAAAAGCCTGAATAGCAAATTCATTATAGGCCGTAATAAATATAAGTTGGAAATTAAAATCTTTAGTTTCCAAAAATTCGGCAATTTGCAAACCCGAATGATTAGGCATTTCTATATCTAAGAAAACAATATCAGGTTTATTTTCTTTAATCATTTGGCAACCTGCAATCAAATCTTCAGCTTGAAAAATGGTAAATTCATCTTTAAATTCATCTTCTATAATTGCTTTAATAAGTTTTCTTGCCTTGTTTTCGTCGTCTATAATTATTGCCTTCATTTTGTCTTGTTTTAAAACTATTTCTAATTTATTGAAGTGGAACACAAATAATTACTCTAGTACCTAAAGCCATTTGATTTTCATCTTCCAAATCTTCTATATGAACACTTACTTTATTAGTTCGAGTTTTGTTAATTAAATCAACTCTTTTTTCATTGGCAGAAGTTGCAAATGATTTGTGTAATTCTCTTCTATGTTTATTAATTTCGCTTGAAGCTTTTCTTCCTACACCGTTATCTTCGATGATACATTCTAATATATTTTCATCTTTTTTCAAACCGAAATTAACCTGTAAAAGTCTATTTTCTTTTTTATGCAATAACCCGTGTTTAATAGCATTTTCAACATAAGGTTGAATAAACAAAGAAGGAACTTTTGTGGTTTGTAAATTCAGTTTTTGATCCACGATAATTTCAAAATTTAAAGTATCTTCAAATCGATCTTTTTCCAATTCTAAATAAAATTGAAGCGCTTTGATTTCGTCTTCTAATTGAACTTCATTTTCTCTACTATGCTCTAAATACAATCGGATAAGTTTTGAAAATTTAACTAAATAAGCACTAGCATTTACTTTTTCGTTAGTCACAATATATTCTTGAATGGAATTAAGCGCATTGAAAATAAAATGCGGATTCATTTGCGAACGCAAGTTTTCTAGCTGATAAAAAATGAGCTCTTTATCCATTTGGGTTTTTTCAAGTAAAATATTTTTCTCCTTTTCAAGTCGGGCAAAACGCCTTTTAAAATACAACCAAAAAACTCCAATAACCACTAGTGAGACTAAAATGTAAAACCACCACGTTTGCCAAAAAGGTTTTTTTATTAAAACATCTAAATGAATAGGTTTTGATTCAGTACCGTTAACATATTTTGCTTTCACTTCAAACTGATAATTACCAGCTGGTAAACTTGAAAAACGTACGAAATCAATTCCGTTTTCTAGCGTGGTCCATCTATTGTCAAATCCTTTTAGTCGATAACTGTAATTTATGTTTTGAGAGGTTTGAAATCCGTTTACATTAAAAGCAATTTTAATAGCATTTTTATCATAAGCTAAATCATATTGTGCTTTTAAAACTGAAGCTTCTTCATTGATAGTAAACTCTGTAAAATAAATTTTTGGCTGAAGTAATTTTTTAAAGCACTGCTTGGAGTCAATTACAAAAATTCCTTTGTTTGAAGAAATATACAATTGATGGTTGATGATTTCTAAATCCGTAATTTCATAATTATCAAATCCGTCGATACTGCTTATGTTTTCAAAAGATTTAGTATCCAAATGATATTTCTGAATTCCTTTATTAGAAGTAATCCATAAATTATCATCATCAACTTTTAATTTCCCTATTTGATTAGATAGCAGACCATTTTCTTGCGTAAGATTTATAAATGCTTTGTTATTTTTTATACCAATTATTCCGTTCTCAAAAGTGGCTACCCAAATAATACCATTCCTACTCTGCACAATATCCAGAGCGAAAATTGGTTTGCCTTTATACGTAATAATTGTTTCCTTTTTTGAAGAATCAAAACAGATTAAATTATCTACAAACCCAACATATTTATTTTTTGTTTGAGCATCAATAAAAGAAGTATAAGCCCTCTTCATTCTAAGATTTTCAAGTTGAAAACTACTATTTTGAGAGATTAATTTAGGGATGTCAAATTGTACCTTATTGCTGAATTTAAATTGGTCAAAAGGATTAAAAGTAACATTTGCTCTATCAAAACTAGCATTTAATAAAATTCCTGACGAATCATAGAACATCCCTTTAGAAGCCGTGAATGAACCACAGGCTTGCAATGTTGCATTGGCTAAATTCCATATATAGGAACTATTTTTTTGACTAATAAAAAGTACTTTTTTTGAAGGTTCATAAACCAGTTCTGAAACCTCATCAGGGGTTGGTAATGAAAAAGATTTTAACTGGTTATTGAGTGTATTCAGAATACCAATAGTTCCTTTTGTAGTTCCAAAAATAATTTGGTTATCAATTTTTTCCAAATCCTTAATTAGCCCGTATTTTTTTTCAATTTCTATTTTTTGAATTGCGATATTTGGCAACACATAAATACCGTTATTTAAAGTAGTTACCCAATAATTATTATTTTGATCTTTAACCACTTTGGAACAAGCTTCCCCTACAAAATAATGCTGTTTTATGATTAATTGATTGTTGGATAATTGGGCTATATAAACACCTTCATTGGTACAAAACCAAAATAAATTATCAATAAATAAAGTTCTAATTATAGGTTTTTCAATTAATACCGATGGCGTTTTTATTTTTTGATAAACAGCATTGCTGCCGAATTTTTTTACATGAAAATATTGTTTATTATCAATCAAGGAAGTGAAAAACAAATTTCCACCCGCCACTTTGAGTGTAGTATTTTTAGGTAATTTATTTTCCTGATTAAAACTAAATTCATTTTGTATCTTATCTGCTTTTATTTTTTTAACCGAGTTTGCTAATGAGAAGTAAATTTCTCCGTTTCGAATAGCTGGACAGGTATAAAATGAATACTGCTTTTTTTCATCTTGAATTAGTTTTTTTTGTTTGGTGACTATATCTACTTTATATACACCTTTTTCAAAAAACACAAAAAGGGTATTGTTGTGAACGAGAAATTCAGGTAACTGACCTTTTAAATCATCTTTTAAATCAATAAAAAGTTCTAATTTATTTCCTGACACATAAAAAAATTGACCTGAAATATTGTTACACCAAATCCTGTTTTGATCATCTTGATACAGTCCAAAAACCGAAAGACCTCTTTTATCAGGATGTGTATAATTTACAAATGATTTTCCGTTGTAGTGAAACAAACCTTTATCGGCAGCAAGCCAAATCATTCCATCTTTGGCTTCAAAAATATCGTAAAATTCGTTATCAGGAAGTTTGTCTTTTTCTGTTAACTGTATGGCAATAGGCTGCTGGGAGTAACCTACTCCATAACACAAAAAAAGTACTATTAAAAAGAGCTTTCTCCTCATATACAAAGTAAATTTAAGGGAAAGCTCGTTAGTATGTAATTTTTATTGTTGAAAAGGGTGATTTTTTTTCTGAAATAAAGAAGACGTAATAGTTTAGGCTCTTTTTAGAATTAATCAACTAACAAAACCTTATTATAAAAAAAAACTTTCTCGATAAAAAGGCTCCAATTAGAAATCAATCTTTTGTCTCTCTGAAACAAGTTCAGAAAGACAAAAGTTTGGAATTTTGAACTTTATTCCTTAATAAACTTTTTACTAAGTTCAGCATTTTCAGTTTTAACTTTTACGATATATAAACCTTTTGCAAGACTACTTACAGGAATAGTTGTAGTGGTAGTTTCTTGTATTAGTTTACCTTGTAGATCATATATTTTTGCCGAAGTAATGGCTGTAAAATCGTTTGATTGGATATGTAAAAAGTCTTTTACTGGATTGGGAGATATTGTAAATGAGTTTGAATTATGGAAATTTTCTGTGGCTAAACTTTGTCCAGAATGTAAACCGATTAAATTTGCTGATCCATTATTTCCATTATAGGTGTAAAAATAACCTCCAACCAATATTTTTCCATCGGTTTGTGGGGCTATTATTTGAACAGTGTCATTAAACCCAGTTCCAGTTACAAAAGTAGCGTCTTTGCTGCCATCGGCATTCAATCGGATAATACCGTTTTCGGTAACTCCGTTGTAGGAAATAAAGCTTCCACCAACCATTATTTTTCCATCGGTTTGTGGGGCTATTATTTGAACAGTGTCATTAAACCCAGTT
>JASGCW010000257.1 GCA_030053945.1 Limnohabitans sp. | reverse complement strand
AAGGGCTTCACGGGATTTTTTCGACTTTTTTTTCAATACCCGCACAAAACAGGAGCTAACAATGTTATTGTTACACCTATAAATCCAATAATATCATTTGTATTCATAATCAAATATAAAAAATCCTTACTTAAACCAGAATTGTTATTTTATTTTTTTGTTGTATCAAAGAATTTTTAGAGCAGCCTTTTTGTATCCGTAGAATTTACTTTTTTAAATATATGTTATCATATTTACTATATAGTTCGACAATGGCACTGTCAAAATGTGGAGTTGGAATTTGAAATAATTTAGCTTCTTCAATGATGTATTCTACTAATGAATTAATTTCTGTTGGTTTGTTCTTCTCTAAGTCTAATTGCAATGATGATTTTACATTGCCTTTGAAACTTTTTAGTAGATTCAAATTGTTTATAATAGTATTATCGTCTATTGTAATACTTTTTGCTTTAGCTAACTGCATTAATTCTGAGGTTAAATTAATGAAAAGATATTTAGCTTCTGTGTTTTCCAAAATTTCAGAAAAGGAAATTTTAAAGACAGAAGTAACTACTGCAACTGGAGAAACAAATAGAAATTTTTTCCATAAAGTAGGTTTGATAGCGTGTGTAAAAGTTGCGTCTATTCCTGCGTCGTTAAATATTTTAGCAATTTTATCCCCTCGATTATCTTCAATTCCATCGGTTCCAAAAAATAGTTTAGCAGGGCCACTTAAATGTTTTATTTTTCCTGGTTCTATAATATTTGACGCAATGTATATGCTACCTTCCATAAGAACACCATTTTCAGGTAAAAAAGGTGTAATTAACTTTTCACCATTTACAGTATTCTGGGTGGTAATAACGACAGCTTTTGTAGCTAAGTTTTTATGATATTTCTTGAAAATTTCTTCAACAGAAAAAGTTTTTGTGCAAACTATAAGTACATCTATATTCCCAATTTCTAAAGGATTATCTGAAGTTAAATTAGGAATACATTCATATGAGGTTTCATTTGATTCCAACCAAAGCCCTTTTTTTTGAATAGTTTCAGCCATTTCACCTCTTGCAATAAATATAATTTCGATATTTTCATTGTTTGAATAATAATGTGCTAATTTACCGCCTATATATCCGCCAATGCCACCAATACCAGCAATTGCGATTCTTGTTTTTTGTGTTAAATTCATTTTGTAAGTGTTATTAATTGAGTTATTCTAGCCAAATGATGATCATCGTGTTCTGCAACAAATAAGAAGAGATCCATTGTTCTCATAGGTGTTTTTAATCTTGGATGCAATGCCGATTTGAACACAGTTTCTTCATTTATAGATTGTAGTGATTCAATAGTTAGCGTTCTTAATTCTCTAAATTCACGGAGTATTTCCTGTATTGATTTGTCATTATGATTGGCTAAATCGGTTTTAGTGTTCAGTAAATCTGTTGCACGAAGTTCTATTTGATTATTTATGATGTCCTCTAATCGTCCTTGCCAAAGAGGTTCAAGATCTGTTAAATGACCTATGTTTTCTTTTATCGACCAAGAATTATCGTGTGAAAAATTCAATGTTTTCTCAGTTAGTTCATTAACTTTTTCTTCAAGTCTAATTGGAGTGCCTGACAATCGTTCTATAATTGAAGGAAAAATATTTTGATTATTATCAAAAATAAATTTCCTTTCAAACCATTTTATTTGCTTCATTTTTTATCAATTAAGGTTATAATTTTAACTCTAGTAATGCTACTTTAAGGTTTCGGTGTTGTTCAGGTAAATTCAAAGTGTTGGGAGTTGTATAATCTTCGATATGTGTAAAACCAAAACTTTTATAATATTCAATTATGTTTGAATTTGCAGCCCAAGTATCCATTCGTATGTAATTTAATTTTCTTTCTGTAGCTTTATTTTTAGCCCAGTTTAGAATTTTTTCGAACTGTTTTTGTCCTTTAAATTTTGAATTGACCACAATTCTGTGTAAATAAATTGCATCTCCTTTTTCCATTTCTCTCCAAATTAAAGGATCATCGTAACAAACGCTAAAAACAGTAGCAATTTCGTCGTTAATTAGAATCTTAAATTGATTTTTATTTTCTAAATCATTTATTAATTGACTTTTGTCATAAGTAGTCCAACCAATGTAATTGTTCTTTTTTATGTATTTTATAGCATCTTCAAACAATGTGTAAATAAACTCTAAGTTATCAGGAACTGTATTTAATATTATTGTGGTTGTCTGCATAATATTTAATTTGGTTCAAATTTATTGAGTATGATAATAGAACAATTTGTAGTCGATTTGAGTCGTAATTCGATGATGTCTTTATATTCTGAATCATTGTAAAAATTATTTATGCTGGTTTCAGATTCAAACTCTAGAATAATATTCATCATTTTAGCTTTTCCTTCTAATACTTTTGGATTTGATTTCATTGCAAGCACTTTTGCGCCAAATTTTTTAAGCAAAGGATTTACTTTTTGTAAATAGTTTTGATACATATCAAAATCAATAATGTCATAGGTATTCACAATGTATGTTGGCATATTTTATGGTTTTAAAATTATACACTTTTGAACTGATAAATTAACTCAGTCACTCTTTCTTGTAAGTTATTATTAATGGTTATTTCATTGTTTTCAATATGTTTTGCCCAATTCATAAATTCTGAATTATGCTGCGTTTTTCGACCCGTTTTTAAATCAATAGGGATGATTTTAGCTCTCATAATTGCTTTTATATGACTTTTTATGTCATTTAACATTATGATTTCTATGTCTAGCTGTTCACTATCTAATTTTAAAAGAGTAGATTGAATTGTAACGACTTCATTGAAAAGTGCAGGTTTTACATAGATTATTTCTTGGGTTTTAACAACCCAACCCAAATCGTTTTTATAGTATTCATTTAAATCAAGATTGTAAAATTTTTTTAAATGATCTTCACGAGCATTAAAGAAATAATCGAAATATCTGGAATTATTTAAATGGCCAAACATATCACAATCAGTAAAACGAATTTTATATTTTGTACTAGGATTCTTTT
>JASGCW010000256.1 GCA_030053945.1 Limnohabitans sp. | reverse complement strand
ATAACAGAAATTTAAACAACTTAAAAATTGTACTCGCCTAAATGCACAACGGGTTATAAATACCTAATCGTATTAATTTGTTCAATACAAAACCAACCCCAGTGTAACCCGAAGACAAACCCCCAGGCACATCATATTCATTTAGTTGAAAGAACACTCTTTGTAATAGCGCCTCTATCCGAAACAAAATTTTTTCTTCCTGTTTGACCCATTTATAATAATAGGCTAAAAATAAAATTAATCCACTATTCCCGTTTAAAAGCCCTGGATAGGCATCATAGGTTAATTCCATAAGCCTTTCAGCTATCTGGTCTAATTGTTTGGCGGCAGTATTTTTATTTTTCATCGAGCGACAAGTAAATTCTATCATTTTTTTGAGGGGAAACAAAAGAACTCCAAAATGCTGCATTGAAAGTTGTTTGGGAAGGAAATTTGAAAGACGAAAAATCAATACTTTGTAAATCTTCAATCTTTTTAATGTTCCCTACATCATAATAACTATTGTCTGAGACTAGCTTCACTTTTTGTTTATTTTCCATCAAGTATCCTTTAACTTGCCATTGCTCATTAGCATAACTCAGGTAATACAAACTATCCTTTTCGTTTTTAGAATATATTAGCACTTGCTGTTCATTTTCAGTCTCAGGATAAACATTCCATGAATTCATTTCTTGTCTTTTAGGATAATTTTTTTTCGTCCATTGCTGCAATACAGCAGTGTTTCTAATAAGTTGGGATTCTAATTTTAAAATAGCAAAATCAGCTTTTCTAATATACAAAATGCCTTTATATGATTTGGTAAAAAAATCATTGGTATATCTTGACAAAGTTTTTTTTGATACGAATTCAATTTTATAAACAAGTCCAAGTAAACTGTCCTCAAAAACAGACAATAATTTGTAACTATATTTTTTATACCTGTCACCTTTTAAAAGAGGAAAATTTTCTATAAATCCGTTATATCCGATTCGGGAGCCACCTATAATTCCGATTTTATCGACCAATTTCTTTGTGTATTTGTTTTGCTTTATTTCCAAATAATTTTGCTTTAAAACCCGATTAAATGGAATATGAATGTAATTGTCAGAAAGTAGTTCATATTCAGATATTGACGTGTCGAAATTTTTTAAAATTCTATTTTCATAGATGGTTTGTGAATAGGGTCGCTGTTCATAATTTTTAGTGTAGTTTAATTTTACGTTTTTCACTATATCCAAAACATCGGGTTTTTTTGAAATAATTTCTATCCCTTTTAATTCATTAAGCTGGGGTGATAAAAATATTTTGTTTAATTTTCCTTGTTGTATTATTATATTGTTGGTATGGTAGCTTAATGCTTGAATAACAGCCATACCTTGTATTTTACTATTGGGTATTTTAAATTCACCTTTATTATTAGTTTGTGTAGTAAATTGATTATCAGTAAACCTTATGGTTGCAAATGCTATGGGTTTTTCTGTTTGTTTGTCAACCAATAACCCTGTGGTTAAAGAATCTTTAATTTCAATATTTGCATCAGTAATCGGCGGAAAATAATTGCTATTTTTAATCGTATCTGCAGCTAATTTGTTTGGAGTAAAGTAGGGGAGATAAATAAAAGCATCAAATAATTTAGACCATTCCGCCTTTATTGGTGTGTATTCCAGGCAATAAGAATTTATTAGCTTATTTTTATAAACTGATTTATCTAAAATCAATAAACTGTCTTTTGCTGTTTTTGTCAAATCGTATTCAATACTTCCTTCTGCTACTGTAGGTACATATATAGATGTATCACTAAATATACCATATTTGCCGCCCGCTGAAATAAAAGTTAGATTAAAAACATTATTTTCTCCCAACTTTTGTTTCAAATACATTCCCATTGGTTTGTAATATTTAAGTTCGTCATTTGCTAAATGGCTGGGGTCGTTCATAAAATGAGTGCCTGCACCCCAACATATTATTTTCTCATTAGGATACTGTTGTATCAGGGTAAATAAATTTTGTGCCATCATACTATCACGATGGTTAGAGTCTTTTGCTTTAAATGTAGCTTTAGCTAACACTCTATCTTTATTAGCATAGTAGTCTTTCCCTATACTCCACAAGTTTCGTATGCTTTGGATATAGACAGTTGCTAACTCATGCTCTTTTAGACTGAGGGTATTTTGCTTATTTATCTTTTCCAATGCGCCCAAAAGTAGCCTCATTTGAGACTGAAAATCTTTGAAAACTATATCCTCTGGAAATGTATAATCTTCCGAAAATGCACCTATCGCTTCTTCAATTAATTCTATATTTACCTTAGTGACCACAATAGAGTCATGCTTCCTTAATAACGCTAAAATAGAATTTAATAGAAATTCCCTACTATAATCGCCAGTTAATTGACAATCAAAACCAGCAATGCGTATTGTATTTTTATTTTGGTCAATATATTTTAAAAGAGGTTGAAAGTTTTTACTTTCAGACCAAACAGGGAACAGTGCTCTAGAAATGAACTCGGAAGAATTTACTTCTTTGTTTAAGTTAATTAATTCTTGGGCAAAATACATATCGTAAAACCCACTTTCAAATGCAACAACACTATAACCACACTCCTCGATTAAATATTTAATTATTTTTGTTTTTTCTTCAAAAACATTTCCTTCACCATGGGTGGGTTCGCCAAGCAAAACTATTTTATAGTCCTTAAGAAAAGACAATGATTTATACATTTGATAATCTGTATAATTTGATTGTCCAATAGCCCAATTGTTTATGAAAAGTAATATAAAAAACAAACAGCAACGCATAGTTTAATTGTTATTAATGGAATTACTGTATTTAAGTACAGTAATTCCATCTAGGTTAATTTTACCACTTTTGTGGATGGTCATGCTCTTGTTGCGCCTGCCTTCTTCCACAATTATTTGCATTTTTAGCTCCTAAAGTTCTAGATGCCTGACAGAGAGCACCCATCGATAAGGAATACGTAAAAGCTTGTGGGTCTGTTTCATTCCCTGTTGTATAGTTTCACAACATTGTTGATGGCATATTCCAGTCCTTGTGGCGTAGTG
>JASGCW010000099.1 GCA_030053945.1 Limnohabitans sp. | reverse complement strand
GTACCTCATAGAAACATTTGTTCTAAAACAAACATTTGTGCTTTGTATGAACTTTTGTGCTAAAAATCCGCCACATCGCCAAGCCGAAAAACGTTGGGCGAAATAAAACGAACACCCTAAAAGACAGACAAACATATTTAAAGAATGGTAAAATTTATTAATCAAGACAGAGACGCCCCTAAAAAAAATGTACTTCTTTTTATTCACGGTTTTGTAGGAAGTGAAGAAAGTTGGCTTGGAAAAGATAACGAAGTGAGAATTCCTGCATATTTACATTCAGATAAATATATTGCAGCCAATTATGATTTTGCTGTTTTTAGTTACTATACAAAACTTAGTTCTATTTTAGACAATTTATATACTTCGTATAGATTAATTAGCGATAAAATATTTATTTCAAGATGGATTAATAAATTGATAGTAAGGCGATTTGTTAAGAAAAAAATAGAATTTAAAGCAAACTTACATATTGATGAAATTTCTGAAATTCTTAAAACAGATGCAAATGGAAAGCTTAAAAATTATGAAAGAATAATCATTATTGCACACAGTATGGGAGGACTTGTAGCAAAATCTTTTATTTTAGATATTTTAGAAAGGAGTGATAAAAGTGAATCTGCGTCAACTATGTCAAAAAAAATAGCAGGTTATATTTCAATTGCAGTACCTCACAACGGTTCCAACTTAGCAAATATTGGTCAAGCAATACAAACTAATCCACAAATACAAGATTTAGCCCCACTTGAAAACTTCCTTTACAAACTTACTAATAGATGGTTATTATCTAAAATGCTTCCTTTGACAGCATATTTTCAGTGTAAAGCAGATAATATAGTTGGTAAAAATTCTTCTATTGGGTATGATATTAGAAATATTGAACCCGAGTTTTTTGAATATGACCACTTCACAGTATTGAGACCTGAAAAAGATGATACCATAATCGAAATTTTAATTAATACAATAAGAAAATTTGAAACAGATGACCCTAAAGATTATTACTACAAACTAATTAATTATTTAGTTGGAACTAAAGATGATGGAGAAGCTGCTTTAAAATCTTATGTTGTAAATCACGAAAATAAAGCGTTTAGAAATGGCAAATTTGAAGAGCTGAAAAATAAAGCAGAATGCTCGATTACAATAATGGGGGTTGGTATTACAAATATTGACACAGCAGAAATAGAATCATATCTTAATAACGGTATTTCTGTTAGATTATTAATGATGAATCCTAATATTTTACTAGAACATTTTAGTTTTAATCAGAATTCTGAAAACAACTTTGATTATCTTTCGGCTTTTGATATGATGCTAAAAAACAATCATTTAGGTAAATTTTATGATAGAAAAAAATACAATATTGATTTAATCGCATCTTTTTTAAGATTAGAAGAATTTGTAAGGGAAAACACAGAAAAATATAATAGTAACAGTAAAAAAGGAAATATAGAAATGAAAGTTTTTAATTCCTTTATACCGCTAAGTTTCACTTCGATAAATACTTTCAATACAAGTAATAAAGAGAGATTTGGTAAGGAAGAATTTATTGTTGAGTTTGCGTTGCCATATTCTGATAAAAGAATTCATATTCCAATATTAAAAGATAATGATATAAAAATATTTAATTCATTTGTATTAAGTATTGATAATCTTTGGGATAATTCAACAGATTTAACTGAAATAGAAATACGAGAAATACTTTTAAACAGCAAATAGTTATAAAATGAACAACATAGAAATTGAAATCAAAATTAGAATTAGTGATGAAATCGCTAATCATTGCAAAAATTTTCTTGCAGACAATGCAAAGTTTGTAAATTCAAGTCAAGAAATTGACCAATATTTAAGTCCATCAAACAGAAATTTTTTAGCACCAGATTATCCTTACGAATGGCTTCGTTTGAGACAAAAGAACAATAAAGTAGTTTTAAATTACAAACATTGGTATCCTGAAAATGAAAAAGTATCAACTCACTGTGATGAGTTTGAAACAGAAATTCAACATTCAGATAATTTACTAAAAATATTTGAAGCATTGGATGTTAAACCATTAATCATCGTTGATAAAGTAAGAGAAAAATATAATTTCAAAGACGAATTTGAAATATCAATTGATTTCGTAAAAGAGCTTGGCTACTTTGTGGAAATTGAATATATCGGGAAATCAAATTCAATTGAGGATGCCAATTTGCTACTAACTGAAACTGCAAGAACTTTAAATTTAGATTTGGCAAATCGAGATAATAGAGGTTACCCATATTTAATGCTTGAATTTATTGGACAATTAAAAAATTTCAAAAATGATAAATAAAGTTGATACTAAGTTTACCCATTATTTCGATGGCAACTTAAAGCAAATTTTTCTTTATATTACAGACAATTGTAATCTTGAATGTCAGCATTGTATTTACAAACCAAATGTGAAATTTGGATTTGGTAATAAAGAAATTCCATTTGCCGAAACAATTGCATTGTTATCCGATTTTAGAGAATTAGGAGCAACAAAACTATCAATATTAGGTGGCGAACCAACTTTATATGGATTAAAAGAACATAAAAATTATGAATTATTATTACAATTAATTCAAGCATCACACGACTTAGGCTATGAATACATTAGAATTGTGACAAATGGTACTTTTCAATCTGAACTATTATTTGAGGAAAGATTTAAGCTACTTAATGAAATTTCGTTCAGTCTTGATGGATATGATGAAATTACAAATGATGCTGTTAGGAAAAGAGGTGTATTTAGAAAAGCCGTAAATAATATTAAAACTGCCAAAGAAATTGGATATGATGTTCATATTACAACTTGCGTGTACAACAAGCTTTTAGAAAAAGATACAAATGGCGATTTTCTATTAGAAAGAGTTATGTATTTGGGTGAAGAACTAAATGTACAAACTGTAAATTTTCACGTTCTAATTAATGACGGTACACCAATAGAAACTTGGCAAGGAGGTTTGTATTGTACACCATCAATTTGGGAGGAAGCTTTTAAAACAATAACTCAAAATATTAATAACAACAAATATAAAGTACACGTAAGAATACCAACAACTTTTATAAGTGAAGACGAATTTAATAGTAACAAAGAATATTATGGTTACTGCCCAGTAAAATTAGGTGAAAGACTTTTAGTACATCCTGATGGAATATTAAGAATTTGTAGTGCTTTATTAGCTTCAAAATATGGTATTGCCAACTTTAACAATTTTGAAATAACTTGGAATTATGGTAAAACAAATGAATTGACTGACCATAAAATTGGTGAGTTTACACCTTGTACAAACAGAGGAAAAGTAAGCTACGGAAAAGATAGATGCGTTTTGTGTTTTTCATTTAAACCACATCAAAATGAACCTGTTTGGAAAGACAAAATTGAATGGGATTTAAGAAGCAAACTTGAAACAAATTTAGTATAATTGAAACACAAGGAAAATTTACTTCGCCCAACATGGGTTTTGCAAAAGTGGGGCATTTGTGCTAAATTGAACATTTGTGCTTCTATTTGGCATTTGTGCTAATATGAACATTTGTACTTCTAATCCCCCACCTTCGCAAAGCCCAAAAACGTTGGTGGCAAGCATATTGCGACAAAACATTTATCGACTAAATAGTAATTTTTCATGGACGGCTGCATAACATTTAGGTTAAGTAAGAGTGGACAGACACTCTTTAAACAAAAATCTTACCAAATACGAATTAAAGGGAATTCAATTGGACATATTGACTCTGAAAAGAACACCATATCAGAGCAACTTCCAATGGGTAAGTATACAATCGAAGTCAGTGAGAATGACTTTTTCATCAGAAAGGATATAGTGTTGGCAGTTGGACAAATGCAAACAGTTACAATTAATCCAAGCTCGACATATGCTTTCACTCGAGGTTTTCTAATTGGAATAGCGACTTGTGCCGTTGGTATAATTGGATATATGGCTTTTGAAAACAAACTTTTTCCACAACTGTTTCCCCTTCTCTTTGTGCCACTTATTCCAGTTTTGATCTTTAGGAAAAGACATTATTGTGAGAGTTTTGCCCTGACAATTTCAAAAACTCAGTTATAATTAGCTTAAAAAATAATTTTGGATATTTGTAAATAAATTCATTGTGACGACAGATACTATGAAAGTGATAAAATATGCCTTAATCTTAGTAGGAATTGTTGTGATTATTTTATCTATTATCAATTCAGTTTATGATAAATCTATACTTTCAAATAAGTGGAGTTTTGGTTTTGGTATACTTTTGATATGGTTTGCCCTTGATAAAAGATTTCAAAAAAGGTTTGAAGAATTTTAATTAAGAATACTAAAAAACTTATTAAGTCAGCAATGCCAAAAGAAACGAATGCCAGCCACCAACATTTGCATTGGCAATATGGCCGGCTTGACGGGTAGCCATTGGGCAGAAGTAATGCTATTGGGCAGCAGTTCGAGCAGAAGTAAGGCTATTAGGCATTTGTACTTTACTTGAAACATTTTACCTTTACCCGGCATTGGTAACCGGGCAGACGAAGCCATGAATTCCGGCCACATCGCCAATGCTTTTACGTTAGCGGCAACTTTAAATTATTGCAAAATTGATATTAAAAAAACTGCCGCCAACAGCCGTTTTGCAAAAGCGGGGGCTTTGAGGTTCTATGAAAATTTAGCGATCTATTCAAACTTTGTTCATCTAATAAAGTTTGGTTTTGAAAATCCCCACCTTCGCAAAGCCCCAAAACGTAAGCCGACACCCTAAAGACAGCCTGCGAATATAGAACAGTCCGACAAAAAACGGTCAAAAAAGCCAACGCTTCGTAAAATTAAAAGAGCTGCAAGCCAAAGCACAAGCCCAACCCTTTTACACCACATTTAATTTTACCCCAACGCACCCAAGCCCACCCACCACCCTAAAAAATAATTTCAAAAAACAGAAAAAGTAAAAATATTTTTTCTTACATTTGCCAAAATATGTCAAGTCAAATAACAGAAAATGAATAGTCAATTTGGAAACAGAATTAGAACATTGAGAGAAGAACAAAACTTGTTATTGAGACAAGTTGCGTCTTTACTTGAAATGGACACAGCTCAATTAAGTAAAATTGAACGCGGAGAAAGACAAGCTAAAAAAGAAACCGTTTTAAGAATTTCTAAACTTCTAAAAGTTACAGAAAATGAACTTATAACACTTTGGCTTGCTGACCAAATATGCTATGTTGTAAAGGATGAAGAAAATGCATTACAAGCTATGATGGTAGCAGAAGATAGTGT
Organism: Limnohabitans sp.; assembly: GCA_030053945.1. Classification (GTDB taxonomy): domain Bacteria; phylum Bacteroidota; class Bacteroidia; order Flavobacteriales; family Flavobacteriaceae; genus Flavobacterium. The sequence goes on along the minus strand of JASGCW010000099.1, from coordinate 7,915 downwards.
AAAATATGAAATTACAAAAACTAAAAAACAGAAATGACTGATAAATTAAAAGTGATAGACCTGTTTTCTGGTTGTGGTGGCTTTTCATACGGTTTTGAAACGGCAGGATTTCATGTTGTTTTGGGTGTAGATAATGATAAGGCTTCGTTAGAAACGTTTAAAGCAAATCATAAAAATTCAAAAACCTTATTAGCCGATTTGCATAATGATAGTACAATTGATGACATTTTAAATGAAATCAAAGGTCATAAAATTGATGTGATAATTGCTGGACCACCTTGCCAAGGTTTTTCGCTTACTGGTTCAAGAAATAAAAGTGATGATAGAAATAAATTATTTTATTCAGTTTTTAAACTTGCCGAAAAAGTAAAACCAAGAGCAATAATAATTGAAAATGTTCCTGGTCTTGCTACACTTTATAATGGATTTGCAAAAGATGCAATTTTAGAGGAGTTTAAAAAATTAAACTTTACCGAAAATTTCAAAGTATTATTTGCACCCGATTATGAAGTACCACAAATTCGTAAAAGAATATTTTTTGTTGGATTAAATTCAAAACTCGGAAAATTTGAATTTCCAAAAGAAGTATTAAGTCCTGAAAATTATAATACAACTTCAATTGCAATTTCCGATTTACCAACACTCGAAAATAATTTAGGCGAAGAGAAAAGCAAATATGATAAACCTGCAAAAACAGAATATCAAAAGAAAATGCGAAATGGTTCAAAAGAATTATTCAACCATGTTTCAACAAAACACACAGACCATGTAATTGAAGTAATTTCTCAAGTACCTGATGGTGGAAATCACAAAGATTTACCCAAAGGTGTTGGAGATAGCAGAAAGTTTAATGAGGCTTGGACAAGGTATAATAGCAAAAAACCTTCAAAAACAATTGATACAGGACATAGAAACCATTTTCACTATAAATTTAATCGTATTCCAACAGTTAGAGAAAATGCAAGGCTTCAATCATTTCCTGACACTTTTGTTTTTGTTGGAACAAGAACTCAACAAAATAAGCAAGTCGGAAATGCTGTACCCCCACTTTTAGGGTATCATGTAGCAAAAAAATTATCAACTTACTTAACGAAAAAACTATGATTAAAAAAATAAAGACTATAGATTTATTTGCTGGTTGTGGTGGCTTAACCGATGGTTTTGAGCAAACTGAACTCTACGAAACATTAGCTTGTGTTGAATGGGAGAAAGAGCCTTGTAAAACATTAGCAACACGTTTAAAAGATAAATGGAATTATAAAAATGCTTTTGAAACAGTTTATCATTTTGATATACAAAGAACAGACGAATTAATAAACGGATGGAATAATGACCCAATTTATGGCTCAAGTAAAGGAATAAATTCTATTGTTGAAAAAGAAGGTGGAATTGATGTAGTAATTGGAGGTCCACCTTGTCAAGCATATTCTATTGCAGGAAGAGTAAGGGACGAAAATGGAATGAACGATGATTATCGTAATTTTTTATTTGAAAGTTATTTAAAAGTTGTTGACCACTTTAAACCCAAAGCATTCATTTTTGAAAATGTTCCAGGACTATTAAGTGCTAAACCTGGTGGAGTTTCAATTGTAGAAAGAATTACGGAAGAGTTTGAAAAAAAAGGTTATATAATTACAGATAATTTAAGAGAAAATGCACTAATTGACTGTACAAAATTTGGAGTGCCACAAGCAAGAAAAAGGATGGTAATTTTAGGAGTAAATAAAAATTTAATAAAAGAAAATCCTGCAATTGCATTGCATGATTTTTATAATTTCATTTTCCCTAAATATCAATCTAAATCAACTAAAACAGTAAAACAGGCAATTAGTGATTTGCCAAAACTTTTACCATTGGAAAAACCTGTCGTATTAAGCAAAAGAAAATTTTCACATTCTTACAATAATTGTGAAATACCAAATCATATCCCAAGAATGCACAGCAAAAGGGATATTGAAACATTTGAATTATTGACAGTTGATATTGAAAGTGGTCAAAATAAATATTCTTCAACAGATGCTTTAAAAGAATTATATTTTGATATTACAGGTAGACGTTCTAATATTCATAAATACCATGTACTAAAATGGAATAAACCAAGCAATACAATACCTGCACATTTATACAAAGACGGTTTAAGACATATCCACCCTGACCCAAAACAAGCAAGAACAATAACAGTTCGAGAAGCAGGAAGATTACAATCATTTGATGATGATTTTGTATTTACAGGTAGCTCGTCAGACCAATATAAAATGGTAGGAAATGCAGTACCACCGAAATTTGCTAAAGCAATTGCTTTAGCACTAAATGAACTTCTAAATAAATATTTTTGATATGCTATTCACTGAAAATTTAGAAGAAATAATATTCAACAGACACCAACTTTTTCAAACAGATGAATTAGTAGTTATTTCAGGTTATGTTGGTCCAAAACCAATAGAAAGGTTGCAAAATCTGCCTTTTCACACGAAAGTAATTTATGGAATGTATGGTTCAGAAGGTATTAAAAGACCTTTGCATAATTCTCTAATTGGACTACAAAATGGAATTGAAAATCTAAATATTTTTTATTCAAATCTACCTGTTCATTCCAAATGTTATGCTTGGAGAAACAGAGGTCAAATTGTTCATGCTTTAGTTGGTTCTGCAAATTTTTCAACTAATGGTTTAACAACACCATTTAGAGAAATTTTAGCGGAAACAACTTATGATACATTTAATCCATTAAATGATTACATAGCAAAAGTTTTAAATAATTCGCAATCTTGTTTAGAAATTGGAGTAAATATTTTAGCAGACACAGCACAAAATATTGGAACAACTTGCTTATTGACATTGTTAGGTAAAGATGGAGAAGTTCAAAATTCAGCGGGTTTAAATTGGGGTCAAAATCCAAACAATCACACAAGACCAAATGATGCTTACATTAAAATTAGAGTTCAAGACATAAATGATTTTCCAGAATTATTTTCACCCAAAAGAAACTACCCTATACACCAAGATACAAGAGGAAGAGTAACACGACACAATGATGCAATTGAGATAATTTGGGATGATGGAATTAGTATGGAAGGACTTTTAGAAGGCTCACAACCAATTGACGGAATGACCTACCCAAAACAAATTAGTTCATTTCCAGTAAAAAGCGAATTAGGAGAGTATTTAAGAAATAGACTTGGTGTTCCCTTAGGACAACCAGTTAGGAAATTCCATTTAGACCGATATGGTAGAACAGATATTGCAGTATCGTTGCTTGGCGAAGGAGTTTATAAATTTGACTTTTCAATTTAGCCAACGCTTTTGGTAGCACATTTGCATTTTTTGCCAACACACAAACCAACGCAGAAAAATGCAAAAGAGCTACCAAGCCAACGCACCACGACACGACAAACAGAAAAAAAACAAGACCCGAAAAAGGGCAATCGGCTAACAACAGTTTGGCAAAATGGCGGGTTCAGTGCTGAATTGAACATTTGGTTTTCAAATGAACATTAGTGCTAAATTGAAAGTAAGTGCTTCAAAATCTGCCACTTCGCCAAGCCCCAAAACGTTGTGTGCTATGCTATTAGGTAACCCCCAATTTTGACACCAATTGAAAGGTTTCCTAATACACAAAATCAATTTTTAGAAACAACCTTAATAACTAAAATTTTTTTATGAAAAAAAACTATATTTTCTTATCCATGTTTTTTATTAATTTATTATTAGTTTCTTGTACTAAAAGTCCCTTTAATTGTTGTACTAATGCTATATTTCAATATGGCATTGTATTAAATTACCCTTACTCACAAAGTATTATAAAAAATAATATTTTTGACACCCCAAAAATTAACATTAAAAATTTATCATCAAAACAAATTGTAAATGGGTATTTTGGTTTGGGCTTATATTCAAACTTTGCATACGATATTATTTCAATTAACAATAGAACGAGAACATTAAATAATAATGGAAGTTCAATGTGGGGTGGCAGTGGTTTAAATTGGGTTAGTTCATATCTTAAAAAGGATTCTTCCCAAAAAGGGGTGCAATTAGGTATCTTAATTGACACAGGCAATGCATTATATTTATCAATTCAGGATTTAGAAAATTTTTTTCTAACGCCTAATCAGCGGAAGTTCTTGGAAGATATGTTGCTATCAAGACCCGTTCTAAAAGATCGATATTACGAATTATCTTATTTAAAATGGAATAAATATGAAATAACAACCATTAGCTATGGACAAACCTATAAAGATACCTTAGGTATTATTTTTACAGAGTTTGCAAGAGAAAAGATTTGGCCTCAAAATTGGAATCAAAATATCCAAGATATTTCTGAATTCAACCCATATCCCGTTTTGTTTTCTAAATCTAAAATATGGCAAACTGTTGTAGTGAATAAATATCGGTTTCCAAGACAAGACCCTAATCCATCTAAAATTGAATTTTATTAGAAATGGCTCATAAAAAAATTAGAGATTATTGATAAACATATAAACTGCGTGCCCTTAATTAACTTATGCAAAACTTATTAAAAACAGCTTATGATGTGTCCACTTAAATATGAGGTCTCTAAATATGCCAGTTTTTGTCCATTAGATCCTAAAATTTATAAACAGACCGCTAAGTTAACATTTGGCACTTAACAAAATTTTTATATAATTTTTGGTTTGTTATAAAAATTTAAACCTAACTTTGCAAAATTTTATACTATGTTTAATCAAAGAGTTAAAATCAAAAACTTACTCTCTAATTCAGAACTCTTAGGCAGTTCACAAACCGTTATGGGCTGGGTTAGAACATTTAGAAACAATCAATTTATTGCCCTAAACGATGGCAGTACCATTCAAAATCTTCAAATTGTATTAGAACTGGGCAAATTTACTGACAATATTATTAAAAATATTAATACTGGTACTTCAATAAAAGTTTCTGGCGAACTTATTGTTAGCCTTGGAAAAGGTCAATCCGTTGAACTTAAAGCCCACACACTTGAAATTTTGGGTACTTGTGATGCAGAAAAATTTCCGTTACAACCCAAAAAACATAGTTTAGATTTTTTAAGATCCATCGCGCATTTACGCCTCAGAACCAATACCTTTGCATCTGTTTTTAAAATTAAACATACCCTTGCCATGGCCGTACATAATTTTTTTAACGAACGTGGATTTTCGTATATCCAAACACCAATAATTACTGGTAACGATTGTGAAGGTGCCGGTGAAATGTTTTGCGTAACCACATTACCTCTTCAAAATATACCAAAGTTTGTAAATGGCGATATAGATTTTGAAGCCGATTTTTTTGGCAAAAAAACTGGACTTACCGTAAGCGGGCAATTAAACGGCGAATTAGCGGCGATGTCGCTGTCAGAAATTTATACTTTTGGACCAACGTTTAGGGCAGAAAATTCTAATACCACCCGACACTTAGCGGAATTTTGGATGATTGAACCAGAAATGGCTTTTTACGACCTTGAAGATAATATGAACCTCGCCGAAGATTTTATCAAATTTGTTATTAATGCCGCCCTCAAACAAAATCCAGACGACATAAACTTTTTATCGCAACGTCTAATTGATGAAGAAAGCGCTCTACCTAAAGACGACCGCTCCGAACTGTCACTCCTTGATAAACTTCGTTTTGTAACCGAAAACAAATTTGAACGCATTACGTATTCAGATGCCATAGAAATTTTATTAAATAGCGCCCATTATAAAAAGAAAAAATTTAAATACGATGTCAGTTGGGGCATTGATTTACAAAGCGAACACGAACGTTATCTTGTAGAAAAACATTTTAAAAAACCCGTTATTGTTACAAATTATCCCGAAAACATAAAAGCTTTTTATATGCGATTAAATGATGACCAAAAAACAGTGGCCGCTATGGATATTTTAGCACCTGGAATTGGCGAAATCGTTGGCGGGTCTCAAAGAGAAGAACGGTTAGATGTATTAGTGGACAGAATGGAAAAAATGCATGTTCCTAAACATGAATTAGAGTGGTACTTGGATACCAGAAGATTTGGCTCTGTGCCGCATGCTGGCTTTGGCTTAGGCTTTGAAAGATTAACCCAATTTGTTACAGGTATGAATAATATTAGGGATGTTATTGCTTTCCCTAGAACACCCAAAAACTGTGAATTTTAGACTATGAAAAAATGTATTGACTGGGGCTTATTTATTATTTTATGTGTTATTTGGGGTAGTTCGTTTATTCTTATGAAACATGGCTTAGAAGAACTAAATCCTTTTCAAGTAGCTGCTATTCGTATTGGTAGCGCCGGGTTAGTTTTATTACCGATAGCCTTGTTAAAAATAAAAAAATATTCTAAAAAAGAATTGTTTTTAATGTTTTTAGTAGGATTAATAGGCAATTTAATCCCCGCTATATTATTTTGCATCGCTGAAACCCACCTCGATAGTGCTGTTGCTGGAATACTTAACGCCCTTACGCCACTTTTAACATTGATTATTGGTGTGGTTTTCTTTACTTTAAAAACCACCTTTATTAAAACCCTCGGCATTATTATTGGTTTTGTATCACTCGTTTTGCTTTTAACCTCAAAGGAAAGTGTATTGAGCATCGATACCAAACATTTAAGCTATAGCCTCTTGATTCTAGTAGCAACCATTGCTTATGGCATTAATGTAAATATAGTTACTACCTATTTAAAAAAAATTCCTGCTTTAGAAATGGTATCCATTGCTTTTTTCATTTCAGCGATACCTTGTATAATCTATTTAATGTGGTCTGGTTTATTTACAAACCCTAAATTTGGAACTCTTAGCTATAATCAATCCATCCTCCATTCGGTACTATTAGGCGTTATTAACACTTCACTTGCCTCATATTTATTTTATCTACTGATGCTACGAACCGATGCTATTTTTGCTTCGTTGGTGTGTTATGGTATTCCTTTTGTGGCAATTGCGGTTGGCATCATTTATGCCAATGAAGAGATTCATTTAAAACAATATATTTGTTTAACCTTTATACTTATTGGGGTTTTACTTGGGACATATTCCCCAAAAGGTAAAAATGCCTGACAAACATTATATTTGTGTTTATTTTAAAAATTCGTATTGATAAACTTTAGGTTCTATTTTAGTGGCAAGTTTTTTCAGCTTTTCTCTCAAGTTACCAATGAGGCTCATATAGGTTTCGTCTGAGCTTTTATTGTTCATTTTTCCGGCGTCGTTTCTACCTTGAAAATACTCTCGGATGTCGTAGAGTGAGGCATTAACATTATAACCACTTTGACTTGGATTTTTCTGAAATGTTTGTGTGTGGTAATAGGTCCAAAGTTCACGTCCAGCATCAAATACTGCGGTAGCTTCGGGCGAAAACTTCAATTCTTGTTCATTACATGGCGTCAATTCCCCCGCTGTGAGGGGGTTAGGGGGAGTCAATTTTTCAACAAATTCCTCAACCTTTCTTAAAACGTTTTGCATATCTTTTTTTACGTCAATATCTAAGAATCTTATAACTTTTAACCCCAAAATTTCCATTTGCCGGTCTCTTTCTTTGTCATAGTCATAGCTATCGTCATGACTATTCCCATCAATTTCAATAACTAAATTCAACTCTTTACAATAAAAATCAGCAATGAAATGTAAAATAGGTTTTTGGCGACAAAAAGAGTAACCCAAAAATTTGTCCGCTCTCAACTCTTCCCATAATAATACTTCGGATAAATTTCTTGCTTTACGGAGTTTACGGCTATTTTCAATTAGCATTGGGTTATATGGTAAAAAATTATCAGAAAAAATAAGGTCGTGGGTATTTATATTATTTGTTTGCAAAAATTTTGGTGTTATTTTTTTTACTTCTGATTGGTTAAATAGATTAATTTTAGGTCTCCTAGCCCCCTCAGTGAGGGGGAATGATTGTTCAGTGAGGGGGAATGATTGTTCAGTGAGGGGGA
>JASGCW010000017.1 GCA_030053945.1 Limnohabitans sp. | reverse complement strand
TATAATCTATATTTTGCTGATATACAAGGTTTTATTTAATTATGAATGAGCCTTAGAAGTTAGAATTCAGAAATTAGAATAACAAAGCGACCAATTTGGTCGCTTTGTTATTTATTAATATTGAAATAAGAACTATCTTTTCACTACTTTTAAAGTTTTAGAAGTAGTATCTGCATCAATTTTAACTAGATATGCTCCTGAATTTAAGCCAGACAAATCAATTTGAATTGAAGTTCCATTTACTTTTTTGAAAACAACTTGTTGGCCTAACATATTAAATACAGTAACCGAATTTAAATCTGATGTATATTCAATATTTAAGATCTCAGTTGTTGGATTAGGATAAGCTTTAAGCCCCTCTAAAGTTGCAAAATTAGAAGTTGACAAAAATACAATTTCATCTGCCCCTATAGATGGTGTACTTCCATTTCTTGCTGCACAATCAAAATCAGTTGTTACTGAAGTAGCTGCACCACCTGTCGCAAGATTAGTATTTGCGGGATCAGTATCAACCAAATGCAAATCTGTACTTGAAACAAATACAGGACTTGAGCTTAACGATGCTGCATCTCTACCTGTTTCTGTTTGCCAATTAGACAACGTAGTTTGAGCCGTACCCGCTGTTAATCCGTTTGTGATTCCAACCATATAAGTACCTGGACCTGCACCCGCCGCATATAATAAATTATTATTTGAGGTCAATCCTGCATAATTACCAGTGGTTGAAGTATAACCTAACCCTACAGCTTCAAATTTAGTTGTTGCACCAGTATTACCCACTTGTGTATTTACAAAAATATTATTTTTTAAATCTAATGTTGGTGGTGTCGTTGCTGTTACGGCAAAACAAACAGAAGCTTGTGTAGCTGCTGTTGTACCAGGAATTGTTCCTTGCATAACCACGGTATTGTGATAAACATTTGTAGTAGAACCTGTCCCTCCACCTAAAACAATACCTGCGTTTAAATCAGGAGAAGTACAATTTGAGGCCACACCAGAAACCATATTATTAGCAATTAAATTAGTTCCTGAAATACAATTTCCTAAACCAATACCTACCGCTGAAAATGTTTGATTATTAGTCACCACTCCAACTGTATTATTAGTTAAAGTTACATTGCTTACACCATCAGCAAGACCTGTTAACGTAGTCGAAAAACCAGAATTTCCAGCAAAACCTACGTTAATCCCTACTACATCTTGCGAGGCTGTATTTACGATGTTACCTACATTATTGCCAGAAATAGTGATATTATTTGTAAAACCACAGTATATACCCGTTAATCCTACAGATGAAGTTCCTGAGGAATTGATCGTATTTTGATTAGCAGTAAAATTTTGATTTTTTGTAGTTGCATTAACTCCAGCAGCATATATTCCAACTTGACAAGCTCGAATATCATTATTGATAAAACTGATATTATTATTTGAAGTTCCTGCATTACCTATTGTAGCTCCACCGGCTCCAATACCTATTAACGTTGTTGTAGGAGCGTTACCTGTAATAATACAATTTTTAACCGTATTATTTGTAGCAGCATCTAAGGATGCAGTTGAATTTAACCAAACTACAGCAGAAGTTGTTCCTGTATTTGTATTTGAGATTGTTAAATCACGTGAGGCTGCAGAAGGAGGACATATTGAATTTACAGTAGTACCAATACTTCCATCTATAATCACATAATCTGCACCATTGATATTTAATATTGAACTAGCTGATGAACCACTAATTGTTGTTCCTGCTAAAGTTGGCTTTATGGTTAAAGTATTAGTGCTGTTTGCATAAGAATTTGCATTAATTACAATTGGGAAAGTTTCAGTAGGATACGTAGTATCAATCAAACTAAAAGTTACGGCTCCAGACAAACACGATGCGTTATAAGCATTAACGGCAGCCGTCAAGGTAGTATAATTACCAGATGCTCCTACGGTATACGTTCCGCTTAAAGATCCACCTATATTATACGAATTAGGAGTAGTAGGATGTGTAGTAACAGTATTTACATCGGTAGCCACAACTCCAGAAGGATTAGACGAGAAATTAGGAGTTACTACAACATCTTGAGCAATTACATAATATTGAACACTATCACCAGCAGTCAAACCTCCCATATCTGCAGCTATGATGGTAAAATCCCAATTTCCATTTGTAGCTGTACCAGATGCTAAAGTGCCTTGAGATGAAAACCAAGTACCTGCATTTTTTCTATAATAGATTCTTGGTTGTAAAGCACCTGTAGTAGGAACACCAGTAACATCAGTTATAACCACTCCTGATAAAACTCTATCTGATGTAATACAAGTAAGAGGTAACGTTGTATAAGTTATACCTGGACCAGCTAAATCGGTTCCCACATAATTACCAGCATCAGCCCCTATATCAACAGGTGTTAAACCACTGCGAGTTTCGCCATCAAAATCATCTGTAACTCCTAAATCAACTCCATTACCTTCGGCTACCGTAGCATTTGTAGGATGTAAATGCAAATCTGGCATAGCTGCTGTTGGGTTATTATATTGTGGATCTACATAAAAACTATTAGCATCTTGACCAACGGCAACTTTCCAAGCATTCAAATCGGCTACATCGGCACTAGCATAAGAACCAAAAACAGCTCCAGTTCCATTAGCAAAATAGATATTATTATTAATTGTTAATCCAGTAGGATTTACACCAGTCCCACCAACTCTAACCGCATAATTTTTACCTGTTGCTCCAGCATTATTTCTTGCATTAAAAAATATATTATTTCTAAAACTTCTCACATTAACAGTTTGTTGCCCATTAAATGCATACGAATTCGCAGTACCAGCAGTAGGAGCGCCATCAATGTAAATACTATTATGATATATTGTATTTGTTCCTAATGCTTCATTAATACCACTTACTATAATTGCATTAGAAACACCATTACCAATCCTTATCATATTATTTCTATAAACTGTTGTTCCTCCTGCAATTCTAATACCGTTTATTTCGGCCGTTGCACTATTTGTATCAGCAAACAAATCATAAATTAAATTTCTTTGAATCACATTTGCTGTACTACCTGTAAATTGAATTCCTGTAACGACAGACGCTGCAGTAGTATTTGTATTTCTTAAATTATAAATACTATTTTGGGAAACAGTATGATTAGGTGTAGTCGTTGTGGCATTTATACCAATTAATGAAGCTGCAGTTGTTGTTCCTGTACCAATATTATTAGTTAAATTACGAATAGTGTTTGAAGTAAGATTTAAACCTGCATTACTTGAATGAATACCTATAACCTGTGAAGAAACTCCTGTTGCAGTTAATTGAATCGAATTAGAAACAGTACCACCCACAGTATTTTGGCTACCATTAAAGACCTTTGTTGTTGAAGTATTAGCACGCAATCCATAAATAACAAAAGTACCTGATGCAGCCGCATTAGTCACACTTAATCCTCCTATAGTATTGTTATTAGCTGTCCAATCATCAACTGAGAAATTATAAATTCCAATCACATCTGTAGACGTAGTACTATTAGTGCTAAACACAAGTGATCCATTTGTATTTTGACTTCCTATCGTGTTATTATTAGTATTAGCAAGACCGTTTGCAATTAATATACCAATTAAAGGAGAAGAAGTACTAGTTCCTGAAGAAGTAACTCCTGTTAAACTAATTGAAGCAATAGTATTATTATTTACATTTGAAATGGTAGCTGTTGAAATACCGCTAAAGTAAATACCTTGAAACTTTCCTGTGCTCCCTGTTAATGTATAAACTCCTGTTTGAGTATTAGAAGCATAACCAATAATATTTCCAGTTACCGTATGTCCCTGATTACCACTTGTGGCTGTACTGCTAATAATTTCAATTGGTCTGTGTGTAGCCCCAGTTGTCCAAGTTCTAGTAGCAGTTTGATAAAATTTATTATTTGTAATTGTCCAAGTATTAGTACCTCCTTGTAATGATATTCCAGAACTAGTTACAGCAGCACCAAAAAAATCGAAAATATTATTATTAGTAACAGTATTTCCACTATTACCTATAGCTGTTGTAGTAGTTGTCCCGTTAGAATAGATTGCTTTTGTAGGCAAGTTTGTACCTACAGGACCTAAATTACAGTTAGAAATAGTATTATTATCATTTCCGTTTGCAGTTAAAGAATCTGTAGAAAAGAAAATTGTTCCTCCATTTGTGGTAACCGACATATTAGCCGCACCCAAAACCGAACAATTGGTAATAACATTACTAGTTGCACCACCGACAAAGCGAATTGTAGCTGTTCCAGAAGTATTTGAAGCCGTCGTGTTAGAAATAACCAAAGCATTAGATCCCGTATTGAGGCCATCAAAAGTTACATTATCAGCACCATTAAAATCAATCAATGGTGAACCTGCAGCAATTGCTCCAGATATTGTTCTTATTGCTCCACCACTAGGTAAAACTGTAATTGAAGTATAACTTGCACTTCCAGAACCCGAAGCATTTAAAACAACACTTGCGGTTTCAGTTGTATCACCTGTTAACAAAATAGTAATTACAGAAGTATGTGTCCCTGCATTAATGGCATCAAAGGCTCCTTTTAGTGTCGTATATGAAGCTGTGGGAGTACCTCCTGTAGCCGTGACATCTACTTGTGCAATACTGTTATTAGATAACAGAAAAAATAAGAATAGAGCAAATAAGCGCACTCCATTCAATCTAAAATTTTGAATGTAATTTTTCTTCATCGATTTGTTTTTTGTTTATAACTACTAATTTACCATTTTTATAGACACAAAAAACAATAATGAGTAAAAATTCAGCTTACAATTTCATCATAAAAGACTGTAAATAAAAAAATAAGAGTGTTAAATCAAAGATTCAACACTCTTAAAAAAACCTTTAAAAAACAATATTAAGCTTGTCCCGTTGGACCAAAATTCAATGGAATTTGAGGCTGTTCTCCTTCAGTAATTTCGCCATGCATTGCTTCAAACCTATGAATATTTTCTGCTAATGCTTGTACTAGACGTTTTGCGTGCTGTGGTGTTAAAATAATTCTTGATTTAACTTTTGCTTTAGGCACTCCTGGCATTAAATTAACAAAATCAACTACGAACTCAGTAGTAGAATGATTTATTATTGCTAGATTCGAATAAATTCCATCAGCTATAGCTTCATCTAATTCGATATTTATTTGACCTTCTTGTTGTGGATTCTGGTTGTTCATATTTTCTTATCTTAAATTCAACAATTATAATTAAAAAAATCCTAATAGCAAGCTACTAGGATTTTATATGGCTAAGAGAAACTAATTACTAATAATTATATTCTTCTTTAGTAATCATTAATTCATCATACTCTTCTTTAGAACCTACAATTGTATTATCATAGTCTCTCATACCTGTACCAGCAGGGATTCTATGACCAACAATTACATTTTCTTTAAGACCTTCTAAAGTATCTATTTTACCAGCTACAGCTGCTTCATTTAACACTTTAGTAGTTTCCTGGAACGATGCCGCAGAAATGAATGACTTAGTTTGTAACGACGCTCTTGTAATACCTTGAAGTATTGGCGTAGCTGTAGCAGTGATAACATCACGAGCAACTACTAAGTTTCTATCTTCACGTTTCAAAATAGAATTCTCATCTCTCAATTGACGTGCTGTAATAATCTGACCTGGTTTCAAGTTATTTGAATCACCAGCATCTTCTACTACTTTCATTCCGTATAACTTATCGTTTTCAGTAATAAAATCTTTAGTATGAATCAATTGTTCTTCAAGGAATAAAGTATCTCCAGGGTCTTGAACCTGAACTTTACGCATCATTTGACGAATTACAACCTCAAAGTGCTTATCATTGATTTTTACCCCTTGCAAACGGTACACCTCTTGAATTTCATTTACCAAGTACTGTTGAACAGCAGATGGTCCTTGAATTCTTAAAATATCTTCTGGAGTAATCGCTCCATCTGATAAAGGCATACCAGCTCTAACGAAGTCATTCTCTTGAACTAGAATTTGGTTTGATAATTTAACTAAGTATTTCTTAATTTCACCAAATTTAGACTCAATTACGATTTCACGGTTACCTCTCTTGATTTTACCGAAAGAAACAACTCCATCAATTTCAGAAACTACAGCAGGATTAGACGGATTACGAGCTTCTAACAACTCTGTAATTCTTGGCAAACCTCCTGTGATATCGCCTGCTTTAGAAGAACGACGTGGGATTTTTACTAAAATTTTACCTGCTTTAATTTTCTCTCCATCTTCGACCATAAGGTGAGCACCTACAGGTAAGTTATAAGATCTAATTAACTCTCCATCTTTACCATAGATATGTAAAGTTGGAATTAATTTTTTATTTCTACCTTCAGCAATAACTTTTTCTTGGAAACCTGTTTGCTCATCAATTTCAACCATAAACGATTGACCTTGCTCTAAATCTTCGTATCCAACTTTACCAGTAAATTCTGAAATAATTACACCATTATATGGATCCCATTTACAGATATCAGCACCTTTCTCAATAATATCACCGTCATTAACAAAGATACTTGAACCATAAGGAATATTATGAGTACTTAATAAAATACCTGTTTTAACATCTATTAATTTCAATTCTGTAGAACGAGAAATAACGATATCAACAATGTTACCTTCATTATCTTCTCCTTTAACTGTTTTTAAATCTTCGATTTCTAAACGTCCAGGGAATTTAGCAACAATACTTGACTCCTCAGAAATACCTCCAGCAACCCCTCCAACGTGGAATGTACGAAGTGTTAACTGTGTACCTGGCTCTCCAATTGATTGTGCTGCAATAACACCAACTGCTTCACCCTTTTGAGTCATCTTACCTGTTGCAAGGTTACGACCGTAACATTTAGCACAGATACCTTTTTCTGCTTCACAAGTAAGCGGAGAACGTACTTCAACTCTTTCTAATGGAGAAGCTTCAATTTCTCTCACTATAGCTTCAGTAATATGCTGACCAGCTGCTACTATAACTTCTGAAGTTAAAGGATTAATAACATCTTGTAACGCCACACGTCCTAAGATTCTTTCTCCTAAACCTTCAACAATTTCTTCATTTTTCTTTAAAGCGGTTACTTCTACACCTCTTAAAGTACCACAATCTACTTGATTTACGATAACATCTTGAGCAACATCATGCAAACGACGAGTTAAATATCCTGCATCGGCAGTTTTAAGAGCCGTATCCGCAAGACCTTTACGAGCACCGTGCGTAGAGATGAAGTATTCTAAGATAGAAAGACCTTCTTTAAAGTTAGATAAAATGGGGTTCTCAATAATTTCACCACCACCAGCAGTTGATTTTTTAGGCTTAGCCATCAAACCACGCATACCAGTTAACTGACGAATCTGCTCTTTCGAACCACGGGCTCCAGAATCAAGCATCATATATACCGAGTTGAATCCTTGTTGATCCTCACGGATATTTTTCATTGCCAACTCTGTTAATTGAGCATTTGCAGAAGTCCAAATATCAATAACTTGGTTGTAACGTTCGTTATTGGTAATAAGACCCATGTTATAGTTCATAGAGATAGACTCAACTTGCTCTCTAGCATCTGCAATTAATTGCTCTTTTTGCTCAGGAATACGAATATCACCTAAAGAGAAAGATAATCCTCCTTTGAAAGCGAATTTATATCCCATATCCTTCATATTATCAAGGAAAGCAGCCGTTGTAGGAACATCTGTTACTGCAAGGATTTTTCCAATAATATCACGAAGTGATTTTTTAGTTAAGACCTCATTGATATAACCAGCTGCTTCAGGCACTACTTCATTAAATAATACTCTACCCGCAGTCGTTTGAATAATTTTATAAACTAATTCACCATTTTCATTGAAGTCTTTAGCTCTAATTTTAACACGAGCATTTAATTCTAAACGACCTTCATTTAATGCAATATGCACTTCTTCAACCGAATAGAAAGTTAATCCTTCACCTAAAATTTTAAGTTCTGGAGTAGATAAACGCTCTTTTGTCATATAATACAATCCAAGAACCATGTCCTGAGATGGAACCGTAATAGGTGCACCATTAGCAGGGTTCAAGATATTGTGAGATGCTAACATTAATAATTGCGCTTCAAGAATAGCTTCAGGACCTAAAGGTAAGTGAACCGCCATCTGGTCACCGTCGAAATCGGCGTTGAATGCCGTACACGTTAACGGGTGTAACTGGATTGCTTTTCCTTCAATTAACTTAGGTTGGAATGCTTGAATACCTAAACGGTGAAGCGTAGGAGCACGGTTAAGTAATACTGGATGTCCTTTGATTACATTTTCTAGGATATCCCATACTACAGGCTCTTTTTTATCGATTATTTTCTTAGCCGACTTAACTGTTTTTACAATACCTCTTTCGATTAACTTACGTATAACAAATGGTTTGTAAAGCTCAGCAGCCATATCTTTTGGCAAACCACACTCATACATTTTCAATTCAGGTCCAACGACAATTACCGAACGAGCAGAATAATCAACACGTTTTCCTAATAAGTTTTGACGGAAACGTCCTTGTTTACCTTTTAATGAATCTGATAATGATTTTAATGGTCTATTTGACTCTGTTTTTACCGCAGAAGCTTTTCTTGTATTATCGAATAATGAATCTACCGCTTCTTGTAACATACGTTTTTCATTACGTAGGATTACCTCAGGCGCTTTAATCTCCATTAATCGTTTTAAACGATTATTACGGATAATTACACGACGATATAAGTCATTCAAATCTGAAGTTGCGAATCGACCACCATCAAGCGGTACTAATGGACGTAATTCAGGTGGAATAACAGGTATTACTTTTAAAATCATCCACTCTGGTAAATTCTCTCTGTTTTCATTTGCTTCACGGAAAGATTCTACTACTTGAAGACGTTTTAAAGCTTCAGTTTTTCTTTGTTTAGATGTTTCATTATTAGCAGCGTGACGTAATTCATAAGACAATGAATCTAAGTCAACACGAGCTAGTAAATCCATAATACATTCAGCACCCATTTTAGCGATGAATTTATTAGGATCATTATCATCTAGATATTGGTTTTCCATAGGAAGAGAATCCGAAATATTCAAGTATTCTTCTTCTGTTAAGAAATCCATTTTTTGTAATGATTCACCATCAGCATTTTTAGCAATACCCGCTTGGATAACTACATAACGCTCATAGTAAATTATCATATCTAATTTCTTAGATGGTAAACCTAAAATATAACCAATTTTGTTAGGTAACGAACGGAAATACCAAATATGCGCGATAGGCACTACTAAATTGATATGTCCTACACGGTCACGACGTACTTTTTTCTCAGTAACTTCAACACCACAACGGTCACAAACGATTCCTTTATAACGGATTCTTTTGTATTTACCACAAGCACATTCAAAATCTTTTACTGGACCGAAAATACGCTCACAGAAAAGACCATCACGCTCTGGTTTGTGTGTTCTATAGTTGATAGTTTCCGGTTTTAAAACCTCACCACGAGACTCAGCAAGGATTGACTCTGGAGATGCTAAACCAATCGAAATCTTATCGAATCGTTTAATGGTATTTTTATCTTTATTTCTATTTGTTGTCATCTTTCTAAAGTTTAAAAGTTTTCAGTCTCAGTTTTCAGTCACAGTGTAAACTGCGACTGAGACTGCATACTGATTTATTCTTCTAATCTAATGTCTAAACCAAGACCTTTTAATTCGTGCATTAATACATTGAACGACTCAGGTAATCCTGGTTCTGGCATTGTTTCACCCTTAACGATTGCTTCGTAAGTTTTAGCTCTACCAATTACGTCGTCAGATTTCACAGTTAAGATTTCACGTAAAGTACTTGATGCACCGTATGCTTCAAGTGCCCAAACCTCCATCTCTCCGAAACGCTGGCCTCCGAATTGTGCTTTACCTCCTAATGGCTGTTGCGTAATTAACGAGTAAGGACCAATAGAACGTGCATGCATCTTATCATCAACCATATGTCCTAATTTCAACATATAGATAACACCTACCGTTGCTGGTTGGTGGAAACGCTCACCTGTACCACCATCATATAAATATGTATGACCGAATCTTGGCACTCCAGCTTCATCAGTTAAAGCATTAATTTGATCTAAAGAAGCTCCATCAAAAATTGGTGTTGCATACTTTCTACCTAATTTTTTACCAGCCCAACCTAAAACTGTTTCATAAATCTGACCAATGTTCATACGAGAAGGTACCCCTAGTGGATTTAATACGATATCTACTGGTGTTCCATCTTCTAAGAAAGGCATATCTTCTTGACGAACGATACGAGCCACAATACCTTTGTTACCGTGACGTCCTGCCATCTTATCACCCACTTTCAGTTTACGTTTTTTAGCAATATAAACTTTTGCTAATTTTAAGATACCTGATGGTAACTCATCTCCAACCGTAATAGTGAATTTTTCACGACGAAGCGCTCCTTGAAGGTCATTTAACTTAATTTTGTAATTATGAATTAAGTCATTAACCATAACATTTGTCTCGTCATCAGAAACCCATTGTCCTTTTGTTAAGTGTGCAAAATCCTCAACAGATTGTAACATCTTTTTAGTGTATTTTTTACCTTTTGGTAAAACTTCTTCACCTAAATCATTCATAACTCCTTGAGATGTTTTACCATCTACAATAACGAATAATTTATCGATTAATCTATCTTTTAATTCAACAAACTTAGTTTCAAATTCCATTTCAAGTTCTGTTAAAGCATCTTTTTCTTGAGAACGCTTACGCTTATCTTTAACAGCTCTTGCAAATAATTTTTTATCTAAAACAACACCATGTAATGAAGGAGAAGCTTTTAATGAAGCATCTTTAACATCACCAGCTTTATCACCGAAGATAGCTCTTAATAACTTCTCTTCTGGAGTTGGATCCGATTCTCCTTTTGGTGTAATTTTTCCGATTAGGATGTCGCCAGGTTTAACCTCTGCTCCAATTCTAATCATACCATTTTCATCTAAATCTTTAGTAGCTTCTTCAGATACGTTTGGAATATCATTAGTTAATTCTTCGTTACCTAATTTAGTATCACGAACTTCTAATGAATAATCATCAATATGAATTGAAGTAAAGATATCATCACGAACTACTTTTTCAGAAATTACAATTGCATCCTCGAAGTTGTAACCTTTCCAAGGCATAAACGCAACTTGTAAGTTTCTACCAAGCGCTAATTCTCCGTTTTGCGTTGCATAACCTTCACAAAGTACTTGACCTAATTTTACTTTATCACCTTTTCTAACGATAGGCTTCAAGTTGATTGAAGTACTTTGATTCGTTTTACGGAATTTAATTAACTGATATGTTTTTTCATCTGGGTCGAAGCTTACTGCTCTTTCCTCATCTGTTCTTTCGTACTTGATAGTTATTTGGTTTGCATCAACATATTCAACTACTCCATTTCCTTCAGCATTTATTAATACTCTTGAATCAGAAGCTACTTGTCGCTCTAATCCAGTACCTACAATTGGAGATTCAGGACGTAACAATGGTACGGCCTGACGCATCATGTTTGATCCCATCAAGGCACGGTTCGCATCATCATGCTCTAAGAAAGGAATCAATGAAGCTGAAATTGAAGCAATCTGGTTTGGTGCTACGTCAGTATAATGAACTACTGTAGGATCAACTACAGGGAAGTCACCTTCCTCACGAGCAATTACTTTATCTGCAGTAATTTTACCCTCTGCATCCATTTCAATATTTGCTTGCGCAATCATTTTACCTTCTTCTTCCTCAGCACTTAAATAAATAGGTTCTGACACCAAATCAACTTGTCCGTTAGTAACTTTACGGTAAGGAGTTTCGATGAATCCCATTCCGTTAACTTTAGCATATACCCCTAAAGACGAAATAAGTCCAATGTTTGGTCCCTCAGGAGTTTCAATAGGACATAGACGACCGTAGTGTGTATAGTGAACGTCACGAACCTCGAAACCAGCACGCTCTCTGGATAAACCTCCAGGTCCTAATGCAGATAAACGACGTTTGTGAGTAATCTCAGCTAATGGATTAGTTTGATCCATAAATTGAGATAACTGGTTCGTACCAAAGAAAGAATTAATTACTGAAGACAATGTCTTAGCATTAATCAAATCTATAGGCGTAAATACCTCGTTATCACGAACGTTCATACGCTCACGAATAGTACGAGCCATACGAGCTAAACCAACACCAAACTGAGCCGACAATTGCTCACCAACTGTACGTACGCGACGGTTTGATAAGTGGTCAATATCATCAATCTCAGCTTTAGAGTTAATTAACTCAATCAAATATTTAACAATAGTTATGATATCCTCTTTAGTAAGCACTTGCTTATCCATAGGAATATCTAAACCTAATTTTTTGTTCATTCTGTAACGACCTACATCACCTAAGTTATAACGTTGATCGGAGAAGAATAACTTATCGATAATTCCACGAGCAGTTTCTTCATCAGGTGGTTCAGCATTACGTAACTGACGGTAAATGTGTTCAACAGCCTCTTTTTCAGAGTTTGTTGGGTCTTTTTGTAATGTATTATGAATGATAGAATAATCAGCTGAATTGTTATCTTCTTTATGTAATAAGATAGATTTTACATTAGAATCAACAATTTCTTCAACATTATCCTTATCTAAAATAGTATCACGATCTAAAATAATCTCGTTACGCTCGATAGATACTACTTCTCCAGTATCCTCGTCAACGAAATCCTCATGCCAAGTGTTAAGCACACGTGCAGCAAGCTTTCTTCCAATATATTTTTTAAGACCAGATTTAGAAACTTTAATTTCTTCTGCAAGGTCGAAAATTTCAAGAATATCTTTATCTCTTTCAAAACCTATAGCACGGAATAAAGTAGTAACTGGTAATTTTTTCTTTCTATCGATATAAGCGTACATAACACTATTAATATCGGTAGCAAATTCAATCCAAGATCCTTTAAAAGGAATTACTCTGGCAGAGTATAGTTTTGTTCCATTTGCGTGGAATGATTGTCCAAAGAACACCCCTGGTGAACGATGCAACTGAGAAACTACTACACGCTCTGCACCATTGATAACAAAAGTACCACTTGGTGTCATATAAGGTATAGTTCCTAAATAAACATCTTGAACAATTGTTTCAAAATCTTCATGTTCTGGGTCAGTACAATATAACTTAAGCCTTGCTTTCAAAGGCACGCTATACGTAAGCCCTCTATCTATACATTCTTCAATTGTGTAACGAGGTGGGTCAACAAAATAATCTAAGAATTCTAAAACGAATTGATTACGAGTGTCAGTGATTGGAAAATTTTCCATAAAGGTGTTGTATAACCCCTCGTTGCCTCTTTCGTCAGATTTCGTTTCTAATTGAAAGAAATCCTTGAATGATTTTACCTGAACATCCAAAAAATCTGGGTAATTAGGAATGTTTTTGGTCGAGGCAAAATTCAATCTTTCAGTCTGATTTGTTATCATCAATGGACAAAATTTTGATTAAAAAAAAGTAATTTTTTGTGTTAAACACAGTAATTTATAAAACCATTAATACTTCTTTTTGTAATCAATACATCTCTAAAAATAAAATGAAGTAAAATTTTATTTTTGCCTTCGTATTGATTTAAAACGCTTCGTTTTTTAAATTATATGATAAAAAAATTTAAAAATTTTATTATACGAAAAATGGTTTAGGCCTCTGAGATACTTTCTCAGGACCTAAACCTGTTTTTAAAACTATGTAAGCTTATTTTAACTCAACAACAGCTCCAGCTTCTTCTAAAGCTTTCTTAAGACCTTCAGCCTCATCTTTAGAAACTCCTTCTTTAACGTTTGCAGGAGCAGCATCAACTAAATCTTTAGCTTCTTTAAGACCTAAACCAGTTAATTCTTTAACCGCTTTAACAACTCCTAATTTAGAAGCACCAGCATCTTTTAATACTACAGTGAATTCAGTTTGCTCTTCAGCAGCAGCACCAGCATCACCTCCACCTGCAACTACTACAGCTGCAGCAGCTGGCTCGATACCATACTCGTCTTTTAATATTGCAGCTAAATCATTAACTTCTTTAACTGTTAAATTTACTAATTGTTCTGCGAATTGTTTCAAATCTGCCATTTTTTCTATCTTTTTAAAATGATTTGTAATTTATATAATTTAATTAGTGCGCTAATTATTCTGCAGCTTCACCTTTTTGTTCTGCATTGTTTAACAAAGCAGAAATAATACGTTTAGCTGGCGATTGTAATAATCCAATGATATCTCCAATAACTTCTTCTTTTGATTTTAAAGAAGCTAAAGAATCTAATAAATTATCACCAATGTAAATTTCATCATTGATGAAAGCACCTTTTAATACTGGCTTATCACCTTTTTTACGAAATTCTTTAATAATTTTTGCTGGTGCATTTGCAACGTCAGCAATTAAGATTGAAGTATTTCCTTTTAAAGTAGATGGTAAATCACCAAATTCTTTATCAGAAGCTTCCATTGCTTTTTCAAGTAATGTATTTTTTACAACTTCTAATTTGATACCAGCTTTAAAACAAGCTCTTCTTAAATCTGAAGTTGTACCTGCATTTAAACCAGAAATATCTGCTAAGTAAACGATATTAGTACCAGCTAACTGTGCAGTTAAATCTCCAATAGCGATTGATTTTTCTTCTCTTGTCATATCAAAAACTTTTAACTACCAATTATACCGCTTTAGGATCTAAAGCAATAGCTGGACTCATTGTACTAGATAAGTGTATAGACTTAATATAAGTACCTTTAGCAGCAGTTGGTTTTAATTTAATTAATGTTTGTATAATTTCGTGAGCATTCTCTTGGATTTTTTGAGCATCAAAAGATACTTTTCCAATTCCAGCGTGAACGATACCAGTTTTATCAACTTTAAAGTCAATTTTACCAGATTTTACCTCTTCTACTGCTTTACCAATTTCCATAGTAACAGTACCAGTTTTAGGGTTAGGCATTAAACCACGAGGACCTAAAATACGACCTAATGGACCTAATTTACCCATAACTGCAGGCATTGTAACGATAACGTCAACATCTGTCCAACCGTCTTTAATTTTTTGTAAATAATCATCTAATCCAACATGATCAGCACCAGCAGCTTTAGCTTCAGCCTCTTTATCAGGTGTAACTAATGCTAATACTCTCATATCTTTTCCAGTTCCGTGAGGTAAAGAAACTACACCTCTAACCATTTGATTCGCTTTACGAGGATCAACTCCTAATTTAACAGCGATATCAACAGATTCATCAAATTTTGCAGAAGCAACTTCTTTTATTAATGCAGAAGCATCTTTTAAAGAATACAATTTATTCTTCTCGATTTTTGAAGCTGCAACTTTTTGCTTTTTTGTCAATTTTGCCATTTCTTCTTATTTTAAAGGAGAATCTCCAGTTACAGTTATACCCATAGATCTAGCTGTTCCAGCAACCATACTCATTGCTTTTTCAATTGTAAACGCATTTAAATCAGGCATTTTATCTTCAGCGATAGTCTTAATCTGATCCCAAGTAACGCTTGCTACTTTACGACGATTAGGCTCTCCTGAACCTGATTTAAGTTTTGCAGCTTCTAATAATTGAATAGCAGCAGGTGGAGTCTTTACAACAAAATCGAACGATTTGTCTTTATACACAGTAATTTGTACTGGTAATACTTTGCCAGGTTTATCTTGAGTTCTAGCATTAAACTGCTTACAGAACTCCATAATGTTAACCCCAGCAGCTCCCAAAGCAGGTCCAACCGGTGGCGATGGGTTCGCAGCACCTCCCTTTACTTGTAGTTTAACTACTTTACTAACTTCTTTAGCCATTGTTTAAAAATTTAGCACATCTATCAATTGGAAGCGATTGATGTGAGTTATATGTAACATAAAATTTATACTTTTTCAACTTGCATAAAACTTAATTCTAATGGTGTTTTTCTTCCGAAAATCTTAACCATTACTTCAAGTTTACGCTTCTCTTCGTTTATCTTTTCAACAGTACCATTAAATCCGTTGAATGGACCATCTGTAACTTTTACTGTTTCACCCAAAGAGTATGGTATAGCACCGTGGTCTACAGAGGTAGCCAACTCATCTACTTTACCTAGCATTCTATTTACTTCAGCTTGTCTTAAAGGCACAGGATCTCCTCCTTTAACTTCACCTAAAAAACCAATCACTCCAGTAATAGATTTTATTATATGAGGAATTTCTCCAGTTAAATTAGCCTCTATCATTACATAGCCTGGAAAATAAACCTTTTCTTTACTTGATTTTTTTCCATCGCGTACAGTAACGACTTTTTCAGTAGGGACTAATACTTGAGAAATATAATCTGCCATACCAACGCGGTTAATTTCTTGTTCTATATAAGACTTAACTTTGTTTTCTTGACCACTTACAGCTCTAACAACATACCATTTTTTCACACCTACTTCTGCCATAAGATAATTATTATTTTTTTATCAAATTAAAAATGCCTTCAATTACTTTAGCAAAAGTAACATCTACTCCCCAAGTAGCTAAAGCACAAACAACTGAAAAGATAGCAACAATAATAGTATATTTTTGTACTTCTTCCCAAGTTGGCCAAGTAACATTTGATTTAAATTCTACAAATGATTCTGATATGTAATTTGCAATTTTATTCATCACAACTTTATTTTGCACGGGCGGAGGGATTCGAACCCCCATCAATGGTTTTGGAGACCACTATACTAGCCCTTGTACTACGCCCGTTTGTTAAAATCAGTGTCGTCGTGCAAACGACACTGATTTGTATAATTTATTGTAAATTATTCTACAATTTCAGTAACCTGACCAGCACCAACTGTTCTACCACCTTCACGGATAGCGAAACGTAAACCTACGTTTAATGCAATTGGAGACAATAAAGTTACATCGATAGTTAAGTTATCACCAGGCATAACCATCTCAACACCTGCAGGTAAAGAAATTGTACCTGTAACGTCTGTAGTTCTTACATAGAACTGAGGACGGTAGTTGTTATGGAATGGAGTGTGACGACCACCTTCTTCTTTTTTCAAGATATAAACCTCTGCTTTGAATTTAGCGTGTGGTTTTACTGAACCTGGCTTACAAATAACCATACCACGACGGATATCAGCTTTATCAATACCTCTCAATAATAAACCAACGTTATCACCAGCTTCACCTCTATCTAAGATTTTACGGAACATCTCAACTCCTGTAATTGTAGAAGTTAACTTATCAGCTCCCATACCAATGATTTCAACTGGATCTCCAGTATTAGCAACTCCAGTTTCGATACGACCTGTAGCAACAGTTCCACGACCTGTAATTGTAAATACGTCCTCAACTGGCATCAAGAATGGTTTTTCGTTATCACGAACTGGCTCTTCAATCCAAGCATCAACAGCATCCATTAATTCAATAATTTTAGGAACCCAGTTAGGATCATTATTTAATCCTCCTAACGCAGAACCTTGAACTACAGGACCATTATCTCCATCATAATCATAGAAAGATAATAAGTCACGGATTTCCATTTCTACTAATTCTAATAACTCAGCATCATCAACCATATCCACTTTGTTCATGAAAACAACAATACGAGGAATACCTACCTGACGACCTAATAAGATATGCTCACGAGTTTGAGGCATTGGACCATCTGTAGCAGCAACTACTAAGATAGCACCGTCCATTTGAGCAGCACCAGTAACCATGTTCTTAACGTAATCCGCGTGACCTGGACAGTCAACGTGAGCGTAGTGACGGTTAGCAGTTTCATACTCTACGTGAGATGTATTGATTGTAATACCTCTTTCTTTCTCTTCTGGAGCGTTATCAATTTGATCAAATGATTTCGCTTGACAGTAACCTGCATCAGACAATACTTTAGTGATTGCAGCAGTTAAAGTAGTCTTTCCGTGGTCAACGTGTCCGATAGTACCGATATTTAAGTGCGGTTTCGAACGATTAAAACTTTCTTTTGCCATTTTACTTAATTTTTAATCTTAGTTATATAATAATTAGTGTTCAAAAAAATTCAACTTTTGAGCCAATGACGGGATTTGAACCCGTGACCTCTTCCTTACCAAGGAAGCACTCTACCCCTGAGCTACACCGGCTTTTTGTGAGTTCAGAAGTTAGAATTTAGAAATTAGAATTTTTATTTTCTAAATTCAGAATTCTAAATTCAATTTGTGGGGAGAGCAGGATTCGAACCTGCGAAGGTTTCCCAACGGATTTACAGTCCGTCCTCGTTGGCCGCTTGAGTATCTCCCCGCCTTACTTTTAAATTTCAAAATATCAAAAAAACAAATTCCAAACATTAAGGAATTATTTTTTTTTATTTGAGCCGATGGAGGGACTCGAACCCACGACCTGCTGATTACAAATCAGCTGCTCTAGCCAGCTGAGCTACACCGGCGACTCAATAAAAAAGTCCGCTATTTCTAACGGACTGCAAATGTATATATTATTTTTATTAATCAAAACTTTTTTACAAAATTTTTTATTTAAACATGTGCTCTTAGTTTTTCTTTACGCTTTAACAATAATCTTTCTAACGATTCTACAGACAAATCTATCCCTTCTTCAAATGATTTACACGTCTTTTTTACAATAAACTCATCTCCAGGCACAATCACCTTAGTCTCAACTACTTTATTCTCTTTCTCACTCGTTTGCTCTACTTTCATAAAGACATCTGCAGAGATAATTTTATCATAAAATTTTTCTAATTTATTCACTCTTTCATCTGTAAAATCAACTAGTTTTTTGTCAACATTAAAGTTAACCGCGTGAACATTTACCTTCATATTAATTTTATTTAGGGTTATACATTTAAAAGAATTTTATTTATTCCTAGGATGAGCATTTTTATACACATTTTTTAATTCCATCAAACTAGAATGTGTATAAACCTGAGTAGATGCCAAACTAGAATGTCCTAAAAGTTCTTTTATTGAATTTAAATCTGCACCACGATTAAGCATATGGGTAGCAAACGTATGACGAAGCATATGAGGACTCTTTTTTACTTTTTCGGATACATTACTAAAGTAAGAATTTATTAAACGATACACAAATGTTTCATTAATTTTATTCCCATTAGAAAGCAGAAATAAATTATTCTCATCATTTATTACCTCCAACTTATTTCTATATCCTAAATAGCTTTTAATTTGTTCACAAATCACATCCAACATCGGCAAAATACGCTCTTTATTGCGTTTTCCTAAAACCTTAAGAGTTTTACTTGACAAATCAACACTAGTCAATTGCAAACCAATAAGTTCCGATCTTCTAATCCCTGTAGTATAAAACAAATCCACAATTAATTTATCCCGCTCTCCTTCAAAACCTTCCTTATATTCAATATGATTCAACACCAAATTCAACTCATCTTCCGAAAATGGAATCTGAATTTTTTTTGGAGTTTTAAGCGTCTTATGCTTAGATAGCGGTGAAACTTCAATTATTTTGACCTTTAACAGAAATTTATAAAAAGCTTTAAGCGAAGCTATTTTCCTATTAATAGAAGCATTGCTTAAACCTACTTCAACCATAGACACAATCCAACTTCTAATCAAAGTATACGAAACTTCCTCTAAGGAAATCGAATCATATTCTAACTGAAGAAATTCTTGAAAAAATTCGATATCCTTACAATATGCCTGTAAGGTATGTAAAGAATAGTTTTTCTCTTTTAGGAGATAATCTTGAAATCTAACTAAGTTGGTTGACATATAAAAAACACTGAAATATTTCAGAATAAAAAAATCG
This sequence comes from Limnohabitans sp., assembly GCA_030053945.1. Lineage (GTDB taxonomy): Bacteria > Bacteroidota > Bacteroidia > Flavobacteriales > Flavobacteriaceae > Flavobacterium. Next base: position 42,246 of record JASGCW010000017.1, on the reverse strand, counting down.
TTAGCATAAAAGTATAAAACTTCTATGACTAACGATTTATAATTTACAAGAAAAAGATATTAACTTTCTAAGCTATCTCTTAAACCTTGAATGTATTGTGCTTTTTGGATTTGCGCTCTTCTTGTTACAGAAGGTTTAGTAAATTGCTGACGTGCACGCAATTGCCTTACAACTCCAGTTTTATCGAATTTACGTTTGTAACGCTTAAGCGCTCTGTCGATATTTTCTCCGTCTTTAATTGGTATAATTAACATAATCTAGACACCTCCTCTCATTTACGAGTGCAAAATTATGAATAAATTTTGAATTAAAAAGGAAAAATCTAAAATAATTATAAAACAACAAAAAAGGCTGTCTTATCGAACAACCTTTTTTTATTTTTAATTATTTTTTTACCGCTGGTTGATAATTTTGATTATCAATAATCATTTTCGATAAAATCTCTTTAAGAATCTCCGAAGTTCCTCCACCTATAGGCCCCAAACGGCTATCACGTAATAGACGTGCTAACGGATACTCTTCCATATAACCATAGCCTCCTAACATTTGCAAACAATCATAAATTGCCTGATCAGCCACTTTAGTAGATTTCAATTTCGCCATTGTTGCTTCTTTTACCACATATTCACCTTTATCTAACCTTGCTACCGCAGCATAATTAAACAATTTGCAGTGAGCAACTTCGGTTGCATGTTCCACCATTGTATGACGTAGCGCTTGAAATTTATTTATCTTACTTCCAAAAGCTTCACGTTGCGACATATATTCTAATGTATAATCTATAGCGTATTCTGCTCTCGCATGTGCATTAATTGCCATAATCATTCTTTCTAAAGCAAAATGCTGCATAATATAAGGGAAACCTTTTCCTTCTTCACCCATTAGATTTTCTAATGGAATTTCTACATTATCAAAAGCCAGTTCTGCTGTATCTGAAGCTCTCCAACCCAATTTATCTAATTTAGTTGCAGAAATACCAGGTGTTTTTGCATCAATCAAAAACATACTAACACCTTTATTTCCTAATTCTGGATTTGTTTTAGCAGCTACTACATAATAATCCGCATAAACCCCATTTGTAATAAATGTTTTAGAACCGTTTATCACATATTTATCACCTTTTTTCTCAGCCGTAGTACGCATACCCGCTACATCACTCCCACCAAAAGGTTCTGTAATACATAGAGCTCCTATTTTATCTCCCGCTATGCTTGCTGTTAAATATTCATTCTTAATACGCTCATCCCCTTCTGCATTCAAATGAGTCATTGCTAAATAAGCGTGTGCCCACATAGCAGCCGCAAAACCAGAAGATTTAATTTTTTGAAGTTCTTCTAGAAAAACAACAGTATAAAACAAATCCAAACCTGACCCTCCATAAGCCTCAGGATAATTTAATCCAAAGAAGCCCATATCGCCGAACTTCTTCCATATAAAACGTTCTATTGTTCCTGTTTTTTCCCATTTCTCAATATGAGGTACTACTTCTTTTTGCAAAAAATCACGAAAACTTTGTCTAAACAAATCGTGTTCTTCGGTAAAATACATTGAATTCATCTTGTTGTGTATGTTTTTGTATTATATTTTTTGGAAGTCCAAATATAGGGCAATAATTTTTACTTTTTCAACAGGTATTCCTTTAATTTTTGACAAATCTTCAACACCTTTTATCCCACCATTCATACTTCTGTAAGTGATTATTTCTCGTGCTATAGCATATCTAAAATAAGGCAACTTCATCAACTCTTTTGTAGAAGCATTATTTACATCAATCTTTGCTATTTCTGGTTGCTTAAAAACTTTAAAAGATTTATTTAATTCTTCTACTACTTCAGATGAAAGTCCCCAGACATCTTGCATTTGCTCCATAGACACAAATCCACCAAAAGCTTCACGTTGCTTTAATATTCTATCAGAAATAACATCTCCTACTCCATATATTTTCATCAAATCTTCTTTTGTGGCTAAATTAATATCTAAAACAACTATTTTCTTTTCTTTCTTTTCAAAAGACTTAAAATTGGATTTTTGCTCTTTTTGAAAATTAATATTTTTATTTTTTACCCAATCTGGAAATTTAAAATAAGGTGCAATTTTAGTCAACAAAGAGCTGGATACTTTTGTGATTTTTTGAAAATCTTCAGCACTATTAACAAATTGACCCGTTTTTCTAAATGCTAACAATCTATCTATTTCATCTGTAGTCATCCCTAATTTATATCCTTTATAATCGGTTATGAAATTAGGATTAAAAGGATACATTTTATACCCATTAGATTCTGGAATTGCTTTAACTGAATCTATCTTTGTCTGCAAAGCGAGCCACTCCTTTTCCTCTTTGGACTGAGGTGAAGTTGATGAGAAATCAACAAAGTAATATAAACACTGAACAGTAACAATTAATAATACCAACACAAACAATCCTATTCGTTGATCTCTGTTAAATTTAAGAAGTTCATTAAAAATCATAATCTATAAATCAAAAACTGAAGATCGTTTTGCCCTTATCAAATCTTTCAATTTTAACAAGAACCCTACAGTCAGGTACACTCCAAACCATAAACCGACGGTTACAAAAGAAATATAAATAAAAAAGAGTCGCACACTATTGGTTCTCATCCCCAGACGCTCTGCAAGTCTCGAAGCAATGTGAAACCCTTGTTCTTCAAAGAAATATTTTAGTTTTAATACTAGTGACAATGTTTGCTATTTTTTAGTTTATAAAAATACGGAAAAATTTAATTTTTCAAAAGCTTCAATCCTATAGGACAATTTAGACATTTATTTTTTGAACAATATTCATTTTTTAATTGCAACAAAGACTGTGAGTCAAATGCATTTTGAGGTACTATTCCAAAATATTCAAATTTATCTAAAATCGCATTCTTCTCCGAAGGTATCGCTTCTACAAATGAAACTATATCTTCCGTATTTTCTTTCCCTAGACTTAAATGAAATGTAAACTTAAATGGCAAAATTGTATTTATTATTAACAAATCAATAAAAGATTTTGAGAGTCTTTTTTCTTTCTCTTTAGAAGGCTTATCAAAATTATAGTGATTTATCCAATATTCCGAAACCGAAACATCAAATAAATTATAAATATCTATTATGCTTTTAGCTTCTAATATATTTGAAAATAAATTCTTCTGCTTGTAATACAACATTGCCAATTGAGCAAGCCTAACAGTTGGAAAATTGTCTGGTCGAAGTTTATAAAATTGAATAGGTTCGGAAATTGATTCTTTTAGCTGATACTTAATTGTAATATATTCGGATAGTGCTTTTAAATTTTTAGCATAATTATCCTCAGGATTTTCAGGGATTAAATTTCCTTTTCCAAAAAATAAAGCTTCTAAATAATTCACATCAAAAGATTCTTTTCTTATAACCGAAAAAGGAATAGATTTTGCAATTTGGAAAAAAGAATTTCCATTTATATTCAATCCGAAATTTTTAGCCAAAGAACAGAAAAAAGTTTCTTCCCAATCATTATTGCTATTTTTTAATTGCTCAAGAATAAAAACTGATTTTTTTTCTAATCTTTCTAAATACAATCTTTCTTTCCAATTATTTAAAACAAAAGACTCAACATATTTAATTTCATTTTCACAATTAATCCACGTTTTTTGGCTTTTGAGATTTTGGTATTGAGCTATTAAACTAAAATCAACATATCCTTTCATCTCTAAAACAGGTATTTCTGTATTATCTTTTCTGAAAACTTCTGCATCATGCTCCCATACCACGTGAAGAATTGTATTATCATAATTAGTATCTAATTGGTGATTATGCAAATACCAGTCTGACGATTTGCAATGAATTTCTATATTTCCAGCCCACTTTTGTGTACCAATAATAATTTGGGCATTAAAAAAATCTGGACCAGACAGTTGGGTATAAATACCTTTGTTTAGGATTTGGATTGAATCTCCTTGAGAAGTTTGTAATTGAGTAAAATCAAACTTTTGATTTTGCCATAAATAATGCAAAAAATCTTCTTTCATAATGTGGCGTATAAAAATTTAAAAGGCTTATAATCAAAACAAAAATAACAAAAAAAGAAAAACCTCCAAAAGGAGGCTTTCAAAAACTTATCTAAAAATTATTTTATAGAATTAATAATGTCGTGTTTCGTAATAATATGATGTTTCCCTTCGCCTAAATCTACCAAAACTGCTTGGTTTTCTTTTGTGATTAACTTTGAAACTTCTTCAACAGTAGTTCCTTTTTTTACAATAGGAAATGGAGCCCCCATAACTTCACGAATAGGACGTTCGGCAGTGTTTTTATCTGAAATATAACTTTGGAATAAATCACTTTCATCTACAGAGCCTACAAAACCATTTACATCAACTACTGGAATTTGAGAAATCTTATATTTACGCATTCTCTCAATCGCATGAGAAACTAATTCTTCGGTTCTTACAACCACTAACGGCTTTTCGATGTGATCTTTAATTAAATCTTCTGCTTTTGTAATTTCTTCATCTAAGAAACCACGCTCACGCATCCAGTCATCATTAAACATTTTACCAACATAACGACTTCCTGAATCATGAAAAAGAACCACCACAACATCATCAGGTTTGAAGTGTTCTTTTAATTGCAACAATCCTTTTACAGCTGCACCAGCAGAATTACCCACAAAAATTCCTTCTTCAAGAGCTATTTTTCTGGTATATACGGCTGCATCTTTATCGGTTACTTTTGTAAAGCCGTCAATCAAAGAAAAGTCAACATTTTTAGGTAAAATATCTTCTCCAATACCTTCAGTGATATATGAATATATTTCATTTTCGTCGAAAATTCCAGTTTCGTGGTATTTTTTAAATACTGAACCATAAGTATCTATACCCCAAATTTTAACATTTGGATTTTTCTCTTTCAAATATTTTGCCACACCAGATATAGTTCCTCCAGTACCAACACCTACCACAAAATGAGTAATTTTACCTTCTGTTTGTCCCCAAATCTCCGGACCAGTTTGCTCATAGTGCGCTAAAGCATTACTTGGGTTATCGTATTGGTTCACATACCAAGCATTTGGTGTTTCTTCTGCTAGCCTTTTAGAAACCGAATAATAAGAACGTGGGTCTGTAGGCTCTACATCTGTAGGACAAACTACTACTTTTGCTCCAACGGCTCTTAAAATATCACATTTCTCTTTAGACTGCTTGTCTGAAATTACACAAACAAGCTTATAGCCTTTTATAATGGCTCCTAAAGCTAATCCCATTCCAGTATTACCTGAGGTACCTTCTATAATTGTCCCTCCTAGTTTTAATCGACCATCAGCTTCTGCGTCTTCTATCATTTTGATAGCCATTCTGTCTTTAACCGAATTCCCAGGGTTAAAAGTCTCCACTTTTGCTAAAACCAAAGCATCAATTTCAGAGGTTACTTTGTTCAGTTTTACTAAAGGTGTGTTCCCTATAGTTTCTAATATGTTTTTTGCGTATTGCATTTTTTTAAATTTAAAAGTTTAGAAGTTTAAAAGAATAGTAGATACAAACTTTTAAACTAGATACAAAGGTAAATAATATGATAAATTATTGAAAGAAATTCCAAACTAAACCAAATCGAACAATAAAATCTTTATAAGGATAATTAGGAGCCGAATAATAATTATAACCTGTGAAACTAGAATTAAAATGTTCCGCTTTTAGAAAAATTCTTGTTTGACGTACACGTGCATTGACAAAAAAATCAACTAAAGGATAACCTCCAATTTGGGTACTATTCTGAGTATAAAATTCACCAATAAGCGGATTATAAGCATTACCATTATACTTTGTGAAATACTGAAATATAAATCCTGTTTGCAAATACAAAGCTTTTTTGAAAAAATAATCAGTAAAATACAATGTATTACGAGTTACAATCTTTGGCACATTCAGTATTGGATCATTTTGCACAACTTGTTGAAACAAGACTGTATTATCGAGTGCAAACTTACCATACTTAATTTCTTTTTCGCCTTTTATAGACAAATATTGAATATTGCCAGAATACTGTTTAGGAGTAACTAAAAGTGTTTTTTCAGTAGAATCATTATTACTAAAATACAAATGATCATTTAGATTAGTAATTTCGGCTTCAGCTGAAAACCATTGTGTAGTTGCTCTAGCTTTTAAAGTATTGATTTTTTCATTATTGAAAGAATTATACCAATTATAGTTAACAAAATCACTTTGGTACAAAGTATAATTCATATCTGGAACTTTACTAATATTCAAAAATTGTGCAAATAAAAAATTCTTTTTATCAAACTCATATCGTGCTGAAATATCTAAAGTAGAAAAAGTTTGCTTAGAAATCCCTTTTGAAAATTCTGCCACACCATTTATCTTCCCTTTATTATAAAAATACCTACCTCCTATAGCATCTAATCTTTGGTTATTTGAGTTAGGAATTGAAATCACATCATTTGAAACTGTATAACGATTGTAGAAATAGTTGTACTTATAATCTTCTATAAACACACTAAACTTCCCTATTGTTTTATTATTGAAAGTGGCTCGTAGCCTATTGTATAAAACTTTACTATCTATACGGTCATCATAATTTGAAAACAAGTATGAATCTCCAAACAATGTTGTTGCAGTAGTTTTAGCAAAGTGATAAAATTTAGTTTCATAACTAAACTGGTGTTCTAAAATAGCGTTATTCTCATTTTCATTTTTATTAATTCTTAATGAATGATCTATAAAATAACGTTTGCCCTCAAAATTTGAACTTGCATCTTCTAAATTAACATCTATACGGGCTCTTTGTGAAAATTGAGAATTACCCGATTCAAATTTTTCTATCTCTTTGATTCCTCCATTTTCGTTGTTTAAGAAATCCTGTGCAACAAAATGTGAATTCATTATATATCTTCGACTAGATGAAGCATAGCTCATTGTAAATCTAAAATTACCATTACTAGAAAGAGAGTTTAAATACTTACCAAGCGACCTAAGTCCTTTATAAGCAATAGATAAATTAAAATTTTTTGATGTATTTAATGTAATGAATGCATCTAGACTTTGACCTTGCTCTAAAACAGTCTTAAAATATAGTTCTGTTAGTGGCGTAGCTACCGAATAATAAGTTATATCGCTAGATTTTGCATAATTAAAGGTTTTTGCATCAAAACCAAAATCTGGAAAAGCAGATTTATTCTTTAATCCAAAGAAAATACGATTATATGTATGACCATCATTTGCAAAAGGAAGCAATCCGAAATTATCCTTACGCAAGTGATTAAATTTAAAGTCGCTTTTTATTGTAAGAGAAGTATCTACATACACCGAGTCTTTATCTAACGAATATATCCTATACCAATTGTGAGGTGCTTTAGGATGTTGCTTGGGCCCTTCACGAAGGGATTTCTTTACAGTATCATTCTTAGTAACGAGTCCATCATCTACTTGAGCAAAAATGGCACTAGAACAAAACAATAGGATAAGATATATAATGTATTTCATTTCAAAATTATGAAACACAAAAGTAAGGAAATGAATAGAAATAAAAAAACCTCTGCGAATGCAGAGGTTCTTCTATACTTCAGAAAATTATTTTCTTAAATGTGGCTTTGCAGCAGCAACAATAGCATCTAGTTTCGATGCAATTCTTCCACTTGCAATTACTTCAGGAACACTGTTTTTAAGAGTAAACACACCAGCCATTTTCTCAACAGTAATTACATAATGAAGATTAGATGATGGTCCTTCTATTGAAGTTGGTATAAAAGCAGTTTCTTGTGCAAAAGTACTTTTAGCAATACCCCCAGCTCTAAAATACTCAACTGTAGTTGGTATTTTAAAAGGGTCATGATAAACATTTACTAAACCTCTATCATCATAAATGTTTGCAAAAATATGATAAACACCATCAGGTAAAGTAGTAGGTGTAATAGTAATTTTTTCAGGACATGCTACAGTAGCCGCTCCATAAACTCCAGTGTCGTTATAACTAGCATCTAAGATGTAGTAATCCATATCATACCCTATACCGCAAAGATCATACTTTGTACCAGAAATAGAAAACTCATGTTGGAAATCGAAAACTAAATCCAAGTTTGGCGATAAATAGTTGTCGATTGAAAAAGACATCGTTTTAGTTGGTATACCAGCATTTGAAGTTGTGATATCACCTACTTGCAAAGTAAAAGTTTCAACTCCTTCTACTAAGTCATCCTTTAAAATCTTAACAGTTCCAGTAGCTGATGTTGCATAAGCAGGAATAGTTATACTATGAGGCGCATCAAAATCTTTACCATCTGTTGCATTACCAGATATTTGATGAACTGCTACTACAACAGGAGCTACTTGAGGTTTATCTAAAGTAATTGTAAAAGAATATTCAGTTTCATCGTTTTCATTTGAACTTTGAACACCTGTAAATGGTATATTAACAGTACCTTTTACATCTTTTGTAGCCACCAAATTAGAATCACCAGTAGCTTTATCTTTATCATCACAACTGAACAATAAAGTCATAGCTGGCAATAAAGCAAATAATGCTATTTTATTAATATTTTTCATAAATTTAAATTTTTTCTAAAACTTGATAAAATTGACGAGTACCAGGAACCGAACCACCTGGGTTGTAGTATCCAAAGGTCATAATTAATCTATCTTTACCGTTTACATTGTCCAAAATTACTTTATTTGTATCACCGCAGTTAAATTGAGGTAAGAAACTAGCAGGAGGTGCTACACCACAGGTAATTACAGGCAAATCATTCCCAGTATTAGCAGTTGATCCATCTGGCTCAGTAGCAGGATAAGAAATAGTTGTACCCACTACATTAAAATACCAAGTATTATCGTCTGTAGCACCAGCAGGAAAATAACCAAATCTTTTTACGATTCTATAAGTAGTTGTATTTACAGATTCAATAACAGTTTCTGCAGGCCAGTTAGCAGTAGCTGCTAACTGAACACTATTTCTCATATAAAGTCCTTCGATACATTTATAAGTTCCAGCTAATCTAGTTCCAACTGCAACTTTTGTAGTTCCAACATTAAGATGAAGGTTACCCTCAGAAGTTTTTGCAACATACTTCAATGTCCAATAATCCCCTATATTCAAATTTGTATCAACTGTTGGTAAATTTACTCCATTAATTTTAAGACCAGCAATTAACTCATCATAAGTAAAATTAAACGACTTAACCTCATTTGAACCTGGAACCGCAGCAAGAGGAATAGATTTTAATAAAATTTCGTTAGAAGTTTTCCCATCAGAACTTCTAGTGAAAGATTTATAAATCTCCATAGAAGTAGTTTGAACTTTTGCTTGATAAACAGCAAAACCAGCTTTGTAAGCAAATGTATTACCGTTACCAACTACATAAGGCACAAGAGCATTATTTATAGTAGCTAAACCCCCGGTTTTAGCTTCACCAGTTAATGGATCTGTAAATTCTTCTTTTTGACAAGAGAAAAGGAAGAAGAAAGCAGACAATAACAATAAAAAATTATATTTTTTCATAATTTATCTTTTTAAATTAAATTAGTTCATCCACCAAATTTTTGATGTCAACTTATTACCACCAGGCAATAAAGAAACTCCATATGCAAAATTAGCTTGATTATTTGTCTCTTCTACCGTAGAATAAAACAATCTTGAAGGAATAGCTCCTACATTAACGTCCGCATTTTGAACTGGACTTAAAGCAGGGAATTTAGTTCTTCTCCACTCTGTCCAAGCTTCAAATCCTTGTCCATATAAAGCAAACCACATTTGTTTACCAATTATAGGACTTCCTGTTGCAGCATCAGTATAACTTAAAGATGGTTGTGCTAAGTAAGTTGTCGCATCTGCTGCAGTTAAACCATTAAATAAGAAATTAGCTTTAACACCATTTTCAAAATGTGTTTTAGACAAAGCTGCTCCACCAGAAATTTTGCCTTCAATTGCCGCTTCAGCAATATATAATTCTTGCTGTGCATATGACATAATCACACCTGGTAAAGTATTTGAATTATAAAATGCTCCCACAGCAGACATTCCAGCATAGTTTAATGACTCATTACCAGGAATATTACCTACATATGTAGTACCTGAAACTGGTTTAGCGAACACCTTTAATCTTGGGTCAGTCAAAGCATTTAAATTGCTCACCAATACAGAGCTTACTTTATATTCTAATCTAGTAGCAAGAGTACCTGGGAAAGGATTTGCAAGAGCCGCATCAGACTTATTAATCACATTTGCACTATCATCATTAGATGTCATTAAATTTCCTGAATTTAATATAGCTTGTAACTGAGCATTAACATTAGTACCTGGCACATCAGCAATACGCATCAAAGCTTTAAATTTTAATGCGTTTGCAAGTTTTCTCCACTTTGCGAAATCGCCAGCATAAACTAAGTCTGAAGTCGGATTTAAAGTACCTTGACCAGTCGCCAATAAAGCATCAGCCTTAGTCAACATCGCTACTACTCCTTCATAAACAGTTTTTTCTGAATCATACTTAGGCTGATCAATACCTTTAGTACAAGCTTCTGTAAAAGGCACTGGTCCATACAAATCAGTTAAAATTTGAAAAGCATTTGCTTGAACAATCAATCCTACACCCTCTAATCCTTTATTACCTTTAGACGCAGCAATAGAGGACATAACTTTTGCATCATAAATAACGTTTGCGTATAAAGTTGACCATACTAAATCAATTACGGCTCTTCTTGGAATATAACGCTCTTCATCATTATACTGTACCTTTGACCATAATTGAGACCAACACATTCCCATATCTCCAGCCCAACCTACGTTATACGTCGCAGCTTGTGTTTGTCTTAATGTATTAGCTAATAATAAATCCGTTTCTATCTGATCTGGTCTAGGTCTGTTAGGATCCACAAGCATCTCATCAAATCCACTATCGCAACTAGAAAAGAAAATTCCTAAAGTTGCCATTAAAAAAATTGATATTTTTTTCATACTCAAATATTTTTTTATTAAAATTTAAGGTTTACGTTAAAACCTATTGTTCTAGCTGTAGGCAACTGCCCAAATTCTTGTCCTTGTTCACCATTAGCAGAACTAAATCCTGATTCAGGATCAATATGAGGTACTTTTTTGTATAAAATTGCCAAGTTACGAGCAACAAGAGACACTTTTATACCATCAAAAGGTGTTCCGTTAAGAATTTTCTTAGGGAATGTGTACCCAAGAGTCATTTGTCTTAATTTAACATAAGACGCATCAAAAATTGCACTAGACTCTAAAGTATTTCCATAAGCAGCTTTATTATAATCTTCTGCTTTAACAACAACATTATTAGTCACATAACCTCCTGCACCATCAGACATCACACCAGTACCTACAAGACCTCCTTCACGACCTACCAATGTTTCTTCTAATACACCTGCATATCTACCCCAAGCATAACTCATTGAGTGAATATTACCACCCATTTTAGCATCTATCAACGTACCTAAATCCCAGCCTTTGTATTTTATACTAAAACTAGCACCACCTGTCCAATCTGGAGCAATAGTTCCTAATACTCTTTGAGTATCATCTCTTAAAGGAATACCATTTTTATGAATTATATTTCCATTTGGATCTCTTTGAAAATCTCTACCTACAAGAGTTCCATATGGTTGACCAACACGAGCATCTAAGCTAAGTCCCCATTGATTTCCAAGTGTTAAAACATCTAAACCTGGACCTAAATCAACAACTTTATTCCTATTTTGAGCAAAGTTCAAATCTACATCAAAACTGAAATTTTCCGTTTTTATAGGAGTGAATCCTAACTGTAATTCATAACCAATATTTGTCATAGTAGCAGCATTTTTGAATGCCGATGTAAATCCGGAAGATGCTGGAACTACTGCTGGAACAATTACATCAGTGGCTTTTTGGTTATAATATGTAGCACCGAAACGTAATCTATCTTTAAATGCTTTTATATCTACACCAGCTTCATATCCAGTATTAAACTCTGGCGTCAAAGTTTGAGAAAATTGTTGCGCAGGAATAGAACCTAAGTTATTACCACCTAAATTATTCAAGTTTACAACGTCATAATAGTTATATTCTTGAACAGCATTCATACTTCCCACTTTAGACCATCCTCCTCTTAGTTTCCAATAATTAACTCCAAATGATTTAGTATCAAAAATATCCGATAATAATATAGATGTAGAAACAGACGGATAGAAGAAAGATCTATTATCTTTACCTAACAACGAACTCCAATCATTTCTTCCCGTAAAATCTAAATAAAACCAAGTTTTATATGACAATTGACCAAATCCATAAACTGAGTTGATTTTTTGTTCTCTATAATTATTAGAGAAAACAGGAGTTGTACCCGTTCTGATATTTGCTAAATTGTAAATACCTTCAACTTGTAAGTTTTCAGCTCTACCATACAAAGACTGTCTTACTCTATTCATAGTATTAGCACCCGCATTAAGTGTTAAACCAATATCCTCAGTTAATTTAGTTGTATAATTTAACAATACGTCTACGTTCAACTCAGAATACTTACCTTGCAAGTTTGAATAAGATCCAAACTCAGCTTTAGCAGCCGAAAAACCATTTTGTACATTTGCGGAACCAAATGCTTGTCTTGTAGTTTCCACTTGACTATAAGCATCTAAAGCTGCTCCTGCAGACAATGTGAATTTATCAGAAATCTTGTATGCTATATTAACTTTTCCGTTAATACGATCTCTCTCATATCCATTTGTATTATTTTCTAATGCCCAATAAGGGTTATTTTGAAAAGCTGTATTCCAGTTCAATGGAGAACCTTTTGCAGCACCTGCTGTTGCTAACGGGAAATTTCTCCAATCTCTTAAATCAGGAAAATTAACATTACGAGCAGACCATATAAATTGTTGCATAGGGTTTTCACCGCTATAACCTACTGTTGGTAAGTTATTACTACTATCTCTAAAATACATTCCATTTACTGTAGCAGTTATTCTTTTACCTAAATTTAAACCTCCTGCTGCAGAAATATTGAACTTTTTGAAATCAGTAAAAGGCACCATTCCCTTCTCATCAGAGTTACCCATTGAGAATCTAAAATTAGAGTTCTCACCTCCACCAGATAAAGTAACACTATTAGCAATAGCAACACCAGTATCAAAGAAATTTTTAACGTTATCTGGATGAGAAACCCAAGGTCTAGGAGCTCCTCCATATTTAAATGAATCCCATTGAACAAAATTCAAACCAATATCCAATGGTAATCCCCAACTCTCATCAGTACCGTCAGCTGAGTTTTCAGAAGATCCATCAACGAATTGGAAGTAATGACCATTGTTAGGGTCACCAGATTGACCGTAAGAATTTTGAAAGTTTGGTAAAATCAAAGGATTAGAGAAAGTAATATTTGAATTAACAGAAACACCTAAAGCTTGATTCTTTTTACCTTTTTTCGTAGTAATTACAATAACCCCTTGAGCAGCTCTATTTCCATATAATGCTGCAGCAACAGGACCTTTAAGAACAGTCATCGACTCAATATCATCTGGATTAATAGAAGCTACACCATTTGGCAAATCTCTACCACCATTTGAACCCGCTTGAGAAGAATTAGATGGTGTATTAGCAACAGCAAAACCTGCTGAAGAGTTATCAAAAGGAATACCATCTACCACAAACAACGCGTTATTATTACCAGTAAGAGACGAAGCTCCTCTTAATACCACCCTTGAAGACGCTCCAACTGCACCTGAAGACGCAGTAACATTTACCCCAGCTGTTTTTCCAGATAAAGCGTTAACTAAGTTAGACTCTCTAGCCTCTGTTAATGTTTCACCTTTAATAGTTTCAGCAGCATAAGTAACAGCTTTGTTAGACTTCTTAACGTTTAATGCCGTAACTACAACCTCTCCTAATTGTTTAGGACCATCTTGTAAAACTACATTAATAACATTAGAAGCACTTACTGTTCTAGTAACGCTATTCCCCATAAAAGAGAAAACTAATTCATCACCTTGTTTAGCTTTGATAGAATATTTCCCATCAAAACCAGTTGAAACACCTTTTGATGTCCCACTAATTACAACATTAGCTCCAGGCAGTGGTCCACTTGCGTCAGACACTACCCCAGTAATAGTTTTCTCTTGAGCAAAAGAAAACTGCATTGTTAACGCCATTAATAGCGTAAAAATCCATTTGAACTTTGATCTCATATTAATTTTATTTGAGTTAGTTATTTCGCAAACTTCTTAATAATTTCTTAATTTACCAAATAATCACAATAAATATTAGCTTTCTGAATGTGTTAATTTTTTAAAGTTTATATTTGAAACTTTAAAAATAATATGCGTGACTATTATTTATTTTACATCAAAACCTCCATTTTTATAAAATAAATTCAGCAAAACAATTATGCTAAAGACAAAATACAGCAATTATGCGATAGAATGCGGCACAGACGAAGCAGGTCGCGGCTGCCTCGCTGGCCCAGTAACAGCAGCAGCTGTAATCTTACCAAATGAATTTAATATAGGCAAACTAAACGATTCAAAACAATTATCAGAAAAAATCCGTGAACAAATTCGCCCACTCGTAGAAGAAAAGGCTCTTACTTTCGCATTTACACATATATTTAATGAAGAAATTGACGAAATAAATATTCTGAATGCTTCTATGAAGGCTATGCAAGAAAGCATTTTAAAACTTTCATTAAAACCTGAATTTATTATTGTAGATGGCAACCGACCAATTTTTAGCAAACTAGGAATTAAAACCAAATCAGGATATAACTTCACTCGTCAAGAAATTGAGTTGTTAAAATCAATACCCAACCAAAGCATCGTCAAAGGAGATAGTAAATTTTTAAGTATAGCAGCCGCTTCTGTCTTAGCTAAAACTTATCGTGATGATTATATGAATAAAATACATAAAGAATTCCCCATGTACAATTGGAACAAAAACAAAGGATATCCAACAAAAGACCATAGAGAAGCAATTGCCAAATATGGCATTACTAAATACCATAGAAAATCTTTCAGACTGCTACCTGAACAACTTTCTTTGGATTTATGATTAACGATTTTAGATTTTAGATTTTAGATTTTAGATGTAGTAAATTCAGCTTCAAAAAGAATCCTGAAATGCTTCAAAATTTTTTCTTTTACCTCTTCATCATCAATTTGTCTATTTAATTCAACGTGAAGTGAAGTTACAGCTTTCCCTTTTATCCCACACGGAATGATGTTATCAAAATATCCTAAATTTGCATTTACATTCAAAGCAAAGCCATGCATGGTTACCCATCGAGAAGCACGAACACCCATAGCACATATTTTACGTGCAAATGGTGTTCCTACTCCTAGCCAAACTCCAGTTTCGCCTTCGCTACGAGTCCCATCCAATCCGTATTCTTTCAAAACAAGAATTATAACTTCTTCCAGAAAGCGTAAATACTTATGTATATCTGTAAAAAAGTTTTCTAAGTCCAAAATAGGATAACCTACAATTTGACCTGGACCATGATACGTTATATCCCCTCCTCTGTTAATCTTATAGAAAGTAGCTCCTTTTTCTTCTAACTGTTTTTCAGACAACAACAAATTAGACATATCTCCACTTTTTCCTAAAGTATATACGTGTGGATGCTCCACAAATAAAAAGTAATTATCCGTTTCAACATTAGGATTAGTTCTTTTTTGCATCTTTTGATTGACAATCTTTGCAAAAATTTCTTCTTGATAATCCCACGTATTTTTATAATCCTTTTGACCTAAGTCTTGTAGTATAATCTTTTTATTCATTTTTTTTATTTGGGCAACAATTTCCGCCTTCCGTTCCCGCTTTTAAAACTTGTTGGCATCGACATTTCGATAAGCTCAGGGCAATTCCTCAGCCAACAAGTTTTAAAGAGCTCCACTCAAGTCGGGTTGCAATTTTTCCTATTACTGAAACAACACCTCAAAATTCAACTTTTCTGGTTTTTTCATAAATTCATCAAATGTATATTCTATAGTAACAGTCTTTCTGTCTTCTGAAAATAAAGCTGTCTTATTTGAAATTGATTTTACAGCTTTTGGAAAATGATATTTTAAAACATATTTTGAAGACTCAAAAAACATTTGAAGTTTTTTTTCATCACCAGTCTGCAAAGCCTTCATTGCTTTTTTATCCACAATTGCTTTTCTAGTAAATTTTATTCCGTCATAAAAATACTTTACCTTAGCATCACTTTTTCCAAAAAAATTCATACCTCCCATAGAATTATTCCCTAAACTTTGACCTTTACCCATTTTTTGAATTTCGCTCAAATCATCCATCACATTTTGCAATTCAGCAACTGAGTTAAAATTAGTATTCATTGAAAACAAAAACTCCTTACTATCATAATTCATTTTCATTCTCATATTAAAATTCTCAAGTTTTTTTAATTTATCCTGTTCTTCTCTTGGAAGTTTTGCTATACTATCTTTCTTTTCCTCAAATATTTTTTTGAATGAAAAAGTTGAATCTATAGACTTCTCTTTTTTTCCACCTAATGAATCTTTTGGTATCATTGCCATAAGAGACGACCCATCCATATCCAAGACATATTGTCCAGTTCCATCTGGATTAACAGTGATATTTTCAGTAAAAACGCAACTAGTAGTCAAAAAAGAAACAAGTAGTATAAAAAGTAGCTTTTGCATAGTAAAAAATTTTTGTCAAAGATAAAGATTAGAAATTCCAAAACACAAAAAACAAAACACAAAAAACAAATCATCAATAAAGACCAAAATATATCACACAACTTTAAACGTGTAAACTTTTAAACTTTTAAACTAATGCTTATCTTTGCCAGCTTAAAAATTAACGTTATGCAACTTTCAGAACAAGAAATCATCAGAAGAGAAAAGTTGACCAAGCTACGTGAGCTTGGCATCAATCCGTATCCCGCTAATTTGTATCCAGTAGATCATACTTCGAAACAAATAAAGCAATCTTTTGAAGAAGGCAAGAAGGTTGTTATTGCGGGACGATTAATGAGTAATCGCGATCAAGGAAAAGCTTGTTTTGCAGAAATTCAAGATAGTGAAGGTCGTATTCAAGCGTATTTTAACCGTGATGTGATTTGTGAAGGTGAAGACAAAACGCTTTACAATACTGTTTTTAGAAAATTAGTTGACTTAGGTGACTTTATAGGTGTTGAAGGGGAATTATTTACCACACAAGTAGGCGCACAATGTATTCGTGTGTCTAATTTCATAGTATTAAGTAAAACACTTCGTCCGTTACCTATGCCGAAATCAGACGATGAAGGCAAGGTATTTGATGGATTTAACGATCCTGAATTACGTTACCGTATGCGTTACGTGGACTTAGTGGTTAACCCTCAAGTAAAAGATGTTTTTGTAAAAAGAACCAAGTTATTTACCGCTATGCGTACGTTTTTTAACAACGCTGGCTATATGGAGGTAGAAACGCCTATTTTACAATCTATTCCAGGTGGAGCTGCGGCTCGTCCGTTTATTACACATCATAATAGTTTAGATATTCCTCTGTATATGCGTATTGCTAATGAGTTATATCTAAAAAGATTGATTGTAGGTGGTTTTGATGGTGTGTATGAGTTCTCTAAAAATTTCCGTAACGAAGGAATGGATAGAACGCACAATCCAGAATTTACGGCTATGGAAATTTATGTAGCTTATAAAGACTACAACTGGATGATGGAGTTTACCGAAAACTTATTAGAATATTGTGCGCTTCAAGTAAATGGTACTACTCAGGCTACTTTTGGCGAACATAAAGTGGATTTCAAAGCTCCTTATGCTCGTGTGACTATGACCGATGCTATCAAACAGTTTACTGGTTTTGATATTACTGGAAAAACCGAAAAAGAACTATATGATTTTGCTAAATCTATAGGAATTGAGGTAAATGAAACAATGGGCAAAGGAAAATTAATCGATGAGATTTTTGGTGAAAAATGTGAGGGTAATTTTATCCAACCAACTTTCATTACTGATTATCCAAAAGATATGTCTCCTTTATGTAAATTGCACCGTGACAATCCAGAATTGACAGAGCGTTTTGAATTGATGGTTTGTGGAAAAGAGATTGCCAATGCTTATTCCGAATTGAATGATCCTATCGATCAAAGGGAGCGTTTTGTAGCTCAAATGGAACTAGCTCAAAAAGGTGATGATGAGGCGAATGGCATCATTGATGAAGATTTCCTTCGTGCGTTAGAATATGGTATGCCTCCTACTTCTGGTTTAGGAATAGGTATGGACCGATTAATTATGTTTTTAACTAATAATCCTTCCATCCAAGAGGTGTTATTCTTCCCACAAATGCGTCCGGAAAAAAAAGGTCCTGAATTAACAGAAGATGAAAAATTAATTATTGATTTATTAAAAGCAGAAAACAACCAACCTTTAGGACAACTTAAAGAAAAAACGGCTTTAAGTGGCAAAAAATGGGATGCAGCTATGAAAGGCTTAGCAAAACACAGTTTAACTAAAGTAATTATAGATGGCGAAAGTAAAACAGTAGTTTTAGCTTAAAAAGGCGTCAACAAAATTTTATAACAACAAAAACGGCACTAAATTTAGTGCCGTTTTGAAATATAACAATTCCTCTCCTAAAATTAAATACAATAAATATTAAAAATTAACATTCTAAATTGCATTTATTTTTTTACTATTTTAAAAATGACAGATTCATTATTAGACGTCACTTGAACAATATATATACCTTCACTCAAGTCTGTCATTCTTACTTCTGTTTGACTTGCTTTTGGTTTTAAATCTTTTACTAATTGTCCTGACAAAGTATATAATTGAATTTGGTCAATTTCTTGAGAATAACTAATTTTCAAAAAATCATTTGTAGGATTAGGCGAAAAACTAAAATTATCAAAATCAAATTTTTGGGATGTCAACACATTTGCACTTTGATAATCTTGCATCGCACTAGAACTACTTTGATAACAAATTGTTGTATAATCACCACTATCTTCAGCTGTAATTTGAGCTGTCGTAAAACCAAGAATACCTAAATAATATTTATATAATTCAGAACGAAGTACCACTTTTGCAGTATAAATACTTGTTGAAGTATTTCTACATTCTAAACCTCCATTTATAATATTATTTGTATGAGCAAAACCTTTTAAATACATTTTTGGCATAGTATATTCACCGGCATTTGGCACCCATAATTCATGCATAACTTGGTGACAAGAAGGTTTAGGCCATTGTGGCATCATCCAAAACCATATAGCTGATTTTAAAGCTAAAACACCATCTTGTTGTACTAAATCTGGATTATTTAATAATACCGAAGCATCATTATATAAAAATTTACTAAACTGCCCATAGTTATAATTCCAAGACAACTGTATTGGTCCTCTACCATAGTATCCTTTTGAAGGATTAGGCGGATAATCTGTACTTGCTTGACTGTATGCACCAGCTCCATTAGCAGCTGTATATCCTACCTCGTGTACAAAATATAGTCCCCACTTTGCATAATCTCCCTGAGAGCCACCCCCTACAGGTGTTTGCCATCCTCCAGTAGTTTCTTTTGATATGTTTGCTAAAAAAGCTGCTAACTCTCTCTTATTATTAGTTACATTTGATCTATTTACAAAATCAGCAAAGTCAACATCTATAACAACCTCTGGAGTTGAGTTTGTATACCACCAACTATCTACTTGTGAATAATTATAAGTAGTGTTTGTAGATTTTCTTGTAATTGTAATTAACTCTCCCCATACTCCTGGTTTTTTTCTTATCTTCACAAGATAATCTCCCATTTCTGTAATTGCTGTCTTTAGATTATTGTAAGAATAAAAATCTGTTGTGTATCCCTGAGGATGACCAGCTGTCGTTCCAGCCCTATTAGGAAACAATTGATCCCATTGAGCACTTGTTAAAAAATCTTCTACCGCTCTTGTTCTTGAGACATTTTGCTGTGCAAAAATTGATGAGATAGAAAAAAAGAATAATAATAAAGTAATTGTCTTTTTCATAGGTTTTGTTTTTGGATATAGCAAAATTAACCAACCTATTTCATTAATAAACACCTGCTTTCAGGGGTACAAATAGAATAACTATCTAAAAATCAACATTTTTAACAAAAACACTTGAAAACAGATATTATTTTAACACCAACTAATTCATCTTTTCTTATTAATCAAAAGTTTTAAACCTATAAAAGTAGTTACAAATAACATAAATGCTGCCAAAGTCATCACTAAATCACGTACTGGTTTTCCTGCCCAATCCATCCACAAAAACTTATGCAAAATAGCAAACGAATACCCTTCTACTCTATCAGATTTTCCTATTACCGAAGCTATTCTAGAGGTTGCTGTCTCTACGAAGTAAGTCGTTTTTTCAGGTGTATCATAGGCTAATTTTATTACAGGTAACCGCTTATTTACAAATCCATATTCCCGACTATCAAAATCGGTTAATACTTTAGTTTCAAGCAACCTTGCTTTTGCTATGCTGCAAATTTTCGATTCTGCATAGGTTTCTCCTTCACAGCAAATTGGCACTCCTGATGAGGAACCATCAAAAGAATGAGCTAAAAACTCGGCGTACTTTCTGTCTAAATCTTTTGCAATAGAATTTGATACTGCATTTACATACACCACATCCGCAATAGGAGCCGTTTTCTTTTTCCATTTCGTTTCTTTGGCATTGGTTTCAGCATAGGGTTTTGGATCCGATTCTAATTCGCATCGGTAATACAAAATATCCTGAAATTGAATCAAACTTACATTCTGAAATTTCGTAGTATCTACAGCAATTTCTGTTGGATTTACTTTTATTTTCCTAACATTCAAAACTGGTTGATACACCATATTTTGGATAGGTTTTGGATTCCACTTTTTGGTAAGATGAAACGCTCCACTAAAAGCAAATCCTATCGAAAGAATTGAAAACCACAACCCTAATTTTCGATGACGAATACGAATTTTATTTTCGGGTGTAACTTTAATTTTCTTAAAAACTTTCCAGAAAAACCCATAAATAAAAATTCCTGATAAAGCCGACAAAATAATAAACCCTAATAAAACCGACATTAGAATAATGCGTATTTCATTACACGCCACAGCATCTAGAAATGACCAATTATGAAAAGTATCAAAAAACCAAATAAAAACTTGTCGAGACAACGGATTAAAAGTAGCTAACTTACCCGAAGCCGTTTCTACATACACTTGCATATTATCGCTTCGGTCGAAAGTAACTTTATAAACAGGCAAATATCGGTTTACATATTTGTACTGATGGTCAAACTGAGTTAAATATTCGGTTTTACTGATTTTGCTTTGGTAATCATCTAAGAAAAATTGTGCTAAATAATGAGCGTAATTTTCATCTCCTTTTTGCAATTTCTTACCATCCAAAGTATTAAAATATACCAACGAATTATCGATCAATTTTACTTGGTAATACCAGTTGCTATTCATTTCAATAAATCGAAAATTTTTGAAAGTGGCAATCTTTTCTTTCTTTAGTACATCTTGTAAAGAGACTTTTACTTTAGCAAAATCAATAACCTTAGGTTCTATAAATTCATTTTTAATTTCTGGTTTAAAAAAATGCGCCATAAAAGGATGCATTATCCCTGATAAACACCATAATATAACAGGAATAAAGGTGATATAAGCAAAAAACCGATGCCATTTATAAATGCGCTGCTTTGCTTTCTTTTCTATTTTTTGAAAGATTGTTTTACTAGACATAATTCAAATTGTTTTTAAACCCGACAGGTTTCGAAAACCTGTTGGGTTAAGAATTAAAGAGATAAATCATATTGTAACCCAAAAACAAAAGTTCTGGGCGCTGCTGCTGTGTATGTAGGTTGCGAGGTAGCTAAATTCCCTCTAGTTACATTGTAAGCATACAGTTTATCAGCAATATTCATGACATTAACATAGGCCTCTACCCCTTTTACTTTGTAAGCTACCCTTCCGTTAAATAGATTGTAACCCTCATATTTTACGGTATTAATTTGGTCTTGATAATAACTTGATACAAACTGCCATTCGGCTGCAATTCTGAAATTTGGCAACCATTTTGGATAATAACTAATTTCAGAATTTCCTACCCATCGAGGTGCAGAAGGCATTTCTTTTCCATTTAAATCTTTTACAGGATCTGAAGCTTTTTCAGAAAGTACGAAATCAACAAAAGTATGCATAGCTCCAGCACCACCAATTCTAACAGAGAATTGTTCTGTAGGTTTATACAAAAGCGAAAACTCGATACCTTTATGTAAAGTTTTCCCTGCCGAACGGTAATCGGTTGAATTATCAGCTAGACGAATATTCAATAATTCGTTTTTTCCTTCCATATAATACAAGGAATATTCAGCTTTTAACTTATGAGAAAATAATGAAAACCATCCACCTATTTCATAATTATTAAACAATGCTGGCTCCAAGTTATAATAGAAATCAGCTGGTTTACCTGTTGTACCTCCTGTACCTGGTTTTATGGTGAAAATTGAAGTAACTCCCGGAGGTGCAAAACCTTGGGCATAATTAGCATAAAGTCCTGCAAATGAAAAAGGATTATAATTTACACCTGCTTTGAAAGTCAATTGTTTATAATCTTTTTTACCTGAAGCATTTGCTAGAGTGTTATTATAATCTAATTGCATCAGGTCATAACGACTTCCTAAGGTAACTACTACTTTTTGTACTGGCTTCATTTGCAATTGAGCATATCCAGCATAATTATAGATAGTTCCATTATAATCAGCCAATTTCACATCAGGTCTTTCAGTGACTAAATCATATGTATTCACCGTTAATCCTCCTGAATTTAAATTGGCTTTCAAATCAATTTGATACGCCCAATAATCAATAGGGGAACAATCGAATAATCCGCCTGCTACCAAAGTCGCATTTAAAAATTTTATTTTTTGATTATGTTGCGCTAGAACACCATAACTCTTGAAATTATTCGAATTGATTTGACTGGTGGCTTTTGGGCTACCTGTTGTCCAACGTATAGCATACGAAGGATTTTGCCCCAATCGATTATCACGCATAAAAGCTGTAAAAGCCGTGGTTGCATTGGTATTCCAATTCAACTCATACATTAACTTGGTACGTAAAGCATTCGATTTACGGTACGCAAAGTCGGTTTGGCTTTTGTAAGTACGATTATAAAAATCATCTTCGTTTACACTCCCGCTCATTTGCGAATAATATTGACCAAAATGAATTGTGACAATAAGTTTATGAGTCTTATTGAAAGAATAATCAAAACGCCCATTGATATTGTACTTATCATAATCAGAATAAGTCATCCAAGAGTTTTTTTGAACGGAAGACAATCCAGCAATATGATAACCAAATTTACCCACAGTCCCAGAAGCCATTGCTTGAAAACGATTAAAATGAAATTGGTCACCTTGATAGCCTATTTTGATTTCCTCTTTTTCAGAAGGTTTTTTTGAGATAAGATTTACGGCACCCCCTACTGCTTCCGGCCCATATAAAGAAGAAACTGGACCTTTTACAACTTCAATATTTTGCAAATTAAATTGGTTAATTTCGAGCAAAGCATTATGGTTAAAAACACCCAAAGGTCGTATAGGCAAACCATCTTCTAAATATAAAAAATAGGCATTAGTAGTCATAGGTTGGCGTATTGCCATAGAATGTTGTTCATTCCCTAAATTAGCCATTAAAACCCCTGGCGTTTTATTTATTAGCTCATAAACAGCAGTTGCCTTAGTCTCACTGATTTGTTTTTCTGTAAGTTTAGAAATTGCAACAGGAGTTTCAGTTTTCTTTGTTTGCATTCTGCTTGAAGTAACAACTACTTCGTCAAGCGAATTGGTTTTTATAGTATCTTTTTTTTGAGTTTGAGCTAGAGCGAATTGCCCTAATAATAAAGATAGAGCGATTATTTTATTCATTTAAAAAAATTTAATTAAAAACAATTATTAATTGCTTGGATAAACCAAATCAAGAATTTTCCTATTGAAGAATAGGAAATTAAAATCGTTAGTAATTAAACTGTGGGAGGATGAAAAAAAGAATTTACCGTACGAGAAGTATTTCCTATTGTTTCTTTAACAAACAACTCTTTTAAGTCAATTGAGGATAGATTTAAATCATCAGTATAAGTAGAACTTGAAAGTATATAGACTAAATCGCACTTTTCTTTAAGATCAATTTCAGTACTTTTTTGACTTTGTTCTATTTTTTTAAGCTTTAATTCTAGAACACATCGACCGTTACAGGTATTTTTAACTAAATCTTTTTGAATACACAAGGTTTTTGAAATTTCCTCTTGATTTAGTTTAAAAGAAGAATAGATTATCACACTACCAAAATTTGGCAACATTATTAATAAAACTAATATTGTTATGATTATCTTTTTCAAAACACTTTAAACCTTCACAAAGGTAACTTTTCTAAAGGATTAAACAGAAATATTTTCAAAAACCTTTCAGTCAATTAAACTTTACAAGTTTTTAAATGTCCTACTGATAAGAACAAAAATTTATAGAAATATGAAAAAATTAGCCCTTATCATCGCAATCATAGGATTTGGTATTTCAGCAATAGCACAAAACAATCCTAAAGGAGAAAAATTAACTCCAGATCAACAAAATCAGTTACAATTAAAAAGAATGACACTTGAATATGATTTGACACCATCTCAACAAAAGGATTTGGCGCCACTTTTAGCAGGACGAAATAATAAAAAAAGAGAAAGAAGAGAAGAAATGAAAGCTAACAAAGAAAATCACAAACAACTTTCTGCCAATGAAAAATTTGAAATAAAAAACAAAATGTTAGATGAACAAATTGAATTCAAATCAAAAATGAAGAAGATTTTAACTAAAGAGCAATTTGAAAAATGGGAACAACACCGTCATGAAAAAATGAAAAACATCAAACATAGAAAACATTTAAAACACTTAAAACAAAATCAAAATCATCCTGAAGATTCTAAATAAAATTTTGTTTTTTAAAAAAAATGTTTAGTTTTGATTAGATTTAACTCAATTAAACAAATTTTTATGAAAAAAATTATATCTTTTATGATTTTGCTTTTAGCTTTTTCAATACAAGCTTCAGCACAAACTACTGCAAAAGTAGCTCCAAAAACTGCTGAAGAATTAGCTAAACAAGACGTATTTGTATTATCTAAAGCTATTGATGTAAGTGGATATGAAAATTTTTATGTTGACCTTACAGGTTTATTTGTAAAAAAACATAGAGCACTTCAAGAAGCAAAAAATGAAGCTGAGAAAAAGCAAATTGCTGAATTAATAGATGGAAAATTAAAAGCTACTTTTTCACCTACTCAAATTGAAGCAATCAAAGCTAAACCTGGACTTTATGAGAAGTTAATTTCAAATTAACAAAACCATAATAATAAAAAACTCTCGCTATAAATGCGAGAGTTTTTTTATTTACCTAAAGTGTTTTAGTAACCTTATCTATAGCTTTTATTGTAAAATCTAAATCTTCATATGTTAATGCATCTGTAATAAACCACGTTTCATATGCTGATGGTGCTATATAAACACCTTCCTTTACCAAACCATGGAAAAAATCTTTAAATCGCTGATTATCGCCATTTTTTGCAGTTGCAAAATCATAAACTGCATCTTTGTCAAAATGCACTGAAATCATTGAACCTACACGATTTATTGTGAATTCGATATTGTTTTTAACTAAGACTTCATATATCCCTTTTTCTAAATAAGCTGTTTTATCTTCTAATCGAGTGAATATTTCAGCATCAAGATTTAACTCTGTCAACATTGCTAACCCAGCTGCCATTGCTAAAGGATTTCCTGACAATGTCCCTGCCTGATAAACAGGCCCTAGTGGAGCCAAGTAATTCATAATTTCATTTCTTGCTGCAAATGCCCCTACAGGCAAACCTCCACCAATTACTTTTCCAAAACAAACAATGTCCGCTTTAATGCCTAACAATTCTTGAGCTCCACCTTTTGCAAGACGAAATCCAGTCATAACTTCATCAAAAATAAACAAAGTCCCATTATCATCACAAAGTTGTTTTAAACCCTCTAAAAAACCCTTCTTAGGAGGTATACACCCCATATTACCTGCAACAGGCTCAATAATTATAGCTGCTATTTCATTTTTATTTGCTTCAAATAATGATTTTACATATTCTAAATCATTATAACTAGCTAACAAAGTATCTTTTGCGGTTCCTTGAGTGACTCCAGGACTATTAGGCGAACCAAAGGTAATTGCTCCACTACCAGCTTGAATTAAAAACGAATCTGAATGTCCGTGATAACAACCTGAAAATTTTATAATTTTATCACGCCCTGTAAAACCTCTTGCGAGACGGATAGCACTCATACAAGCTTCTGTTCCAGAATTCACAAAACGAATCTTATCAATATTTGGCACCATAGAAACTGCTAATTCTGCTATTTGAGTTTCAATTTCTGTAGGCATACCAAAAGAAGTTCCTTTTTTTGCTTTCTCAACCACTGCATTTACTACAGGTTCATAAGCGTGACCTAAAATCATTGGCCCCCATGAATTAATATAATCAATCAAACGATTGCCGTCTTCATCATACAAATAAGCCCCTTTAGCTTCTTTTACAAAAATAGGTGTACCGCCTACATATTTAAAGGCTCTCACAGGCGAATTAACCCCTCCAGGTATTACTTTTTCAGCTTCAGCAAACAACTGACTGCTTCTTTGATATATCATATTATTTTATAATTAATTTTTGCCCTATTGATAAGGCGTTATCAAGTAAGTTATTTTTAACTTTTAAAAAATCAACTGTAACATTATATCTTTTTGAAATAGAATATAATGTATCACCTGCTGTCACAATGTGAATATCATTACCTATAGACACCGTAGCTTGTTCTGTTGAATCTTTCACAATTGTAGATTCAAATGGAAGACCTAATACTTCTGCATCAAATCGGTGTAATTGATATCTTTCAATAAGCCCAATTAATTTATCAGGATATTTAGGATCTGTGGCATAACCCGACTTTTTTAAACCAAATGCCCAACCTTTATAGTCATTTTTTTGAAGTTTAAACAAAGGAGCATACCAAGGTCTACTGCTTAAAAACAAAGAATGATCTGTAAACGATTGTGACGGTTCTACATACTTTCTAAAGCATTCTTGCGATGCATCATCATCATGCGATACGCTCTCCCCACCCCATTCTTTATGACATTTTATTCCAAAATGATTGTTTGCTTTCAAACACAATGTCCCTGTTCCTGCTCCAGATTCAAGAATAGCTTGCGCCAAAGTAATACTCGCTGGAACACCGTGTTCACGCATATTATGTTTAGCTATCTCTTTAAATTTTTCCACATAATCATTAACCATTTGAGCTGTCACTTTCACCTTAGAAGTTGCTTCTAAAACTTCTGTTTTGGGTTTCACTGCATCTTGATTACCAACTGGTTTAGTTTCACTAGTTTTTACAGGTAAATTATTTACTTTAGAATTTGGCGATTTTGTTTCTACCTTAACTTTACGAGGAGACAAGGGAGGTAACTTATTCGTTGTCGTTTTTTTGGACGATCCACAAGCTACTAAAACAATCAAAATAAATATATAATAAAACCTATTCATCTAACACTATTAGTTTTTTATTTTTACTCTTTAATACATTATTCATTCCCTCAACACCTTGTAATCCACCAGTATGAATTAAAAGTATCTTTGAACCAAACGGAAAAATTCCTTTATTAATTAATTCTAAAACGCCATAAACCATCTTTCCAGTATATACTGGGTCTAAAGGAATCTTAGTCTCTAAAAAAAACGAATTAATAAAACCAATTAAATCATCTGTCACTTTTGCATATCCTCCAAAATGGTAATTACTCACTAAATCCCAATTCGATTTTTTTGCAAATTTACGAATTTCATCTATTAAAAAATCTCCTTTTAGAGCTGGAAATCCTAATATTTTTTGGTTTTCAAAACTAGAATTTATAATACCAGAAATTGTTCCTCCTGTCCCTACAGCGCAACAAACAAAGTCAAATTTACTATCTTCTTCATTTAAAATTTCCTCACAACCTTTTATTGCATTTTCATTTGTACCTCCTTCAGGCAAAATATAGCAATTACCAAATTTTGACTTCAAATAATTCATATATATATCTGAATCTTTTTCTCTATATTGCTCTCTAGAAACAAATTCAAACTTCATTCCATTATTTTGAGCAAACTTCAGAGTTGGATTAGCATTAATTTGTCTAGGAAGTTCTTCTCCCCTAATAACTCCAACACAATTAAAATTTTGTTCTTTACAAGCATAAGCCGTTGCTGCAATATGATTTGAGAATGCTCCACCAAAAGTAACTAAAGAATCATATCCTTTTTCTTCAAACTCAACCAAATTGTACTTAAGCTTTCTATATTTATTTCCTGAAACAAAGGGATGTAATAAATCCTCTCTTTTGATAAAAAGAGAAATCTCATAGGGTAAGGCTAAATCTATCTTTTGAATTATCGAGTTCATATAAAAAAAAAGCAGTCCAAATTTAAGGACTGCTTTTAAAATATGAAATTAAATTATTTTCTATTTGTTATAGATACTTTTCTAGTTATCTCTTGATTAGTTTTAGTAATCAGTTTCACTATATAGATACCTTGGCTAAAAGAATTTGTATTGAATTCATATAATGAATTTGTTCCTAAATCTTTTTTATCCAAAACAAGTTTACCTTGAACATCATACAACTTCATATCAACAACATCAACTAAATCTGGATTTTTAATTGTTAACATAGTACTTGCGTTGTTTTGATAAATATTGAAATTATCTTTAAAATTATCATCTGTTGCAAGCGCTGCATTTACAAATGTCAACTCATATCTTGAATTGTTTACTCCAGTCGTCAAATTAACTGTTGCTTCAGAATTTTTAATATCAAAATATTCATTTGTCAATTTATCGTGTAAATAAACATTTTGCGCTTGATCAAAGTTAACAATTTCTGCAACCTTCATCCTAAACACTGCATCTGTATTACATTTAAATCCAATTGAATACTTATTATTGATATCAAATTTATTAGCATTATGAGCAAACTCAGAATTAACTAAATTAAAATACATATCATAAGGAAGGTTAGCATTTACATCAGCAGATTGAGAATCAGCAGCATCATACCCTTCTACAGCATTATCCATAAATACCATAGCAACTTGTCTTACCGCTTGATTGTTTAACAAAGTATTAATTCTAATCTGAGGAGTTGGAGCACTGCTAATAGTAGTATAATCAATTCCTGCTACGTTTGGTATTTCATCATAAAAGCTATTATTATTACTTACATTTGATGGCTTTTGAAATTCAGAAAAATTTGCAGCTGCTTCTTTAACAAAAGTTCTGTATGAATTTCTAATAACAAAGTTTCCTGCAGCATTTCCTGCAGTCGCTGTACATCTCACCATAAAACCTTGACCAACTGGCGAAAACCTTCTTTGGTAACTTTGCCCAGTACCTACTGAACCTAATTGAGTTCCAGCACCATCATAAGCATAGAAAGTAGCAGGTGTATACGTATTAGAAGCTCCGTTATAAACCCCATAACCTCCTTTGTAAGCATTTAAATAATGAGAGTTTACAGTTTTATCATGTTCCCAAAATAAAGCTGTACCATCACAAACATTAGTTCCTCCACCAGCTGTAGGACCATTAGCAATCAATAAATTTCTTAAATCTATAGCACTTGGATACGGATTACCAGTTAATGACTGATTACCAACCACCATAGGTATATTTATATTTCCATCATTAGGTATTCCTCTAAAATCATAACGCTGATCACCTGATGCTGTTGCAGTTGCACCTGCTAATAATCTATTCTGAGCAGCACCCGTAAACGGAACTATATTATCTGTACCACTAGTCCCTTTCATTGTAAACCCTTCTCCTGGATTTAGCGTTGAAGCACCGCCAACAGATATCCACCCCGTAGGACCATTCAAATCATAAGCATTTCTAGCTATAAATTTCCAAATCCAATAAGGAGCAATAGACAACGAGCCATTAGCTGAAACACCATTATAATTACTTGATGCCAAAATCGTAGCTGCATTAAAAGAAGTTGGATTTAATGCCACGCTAGGAACCCCTAACTGAGTTATTCCAAAGCCCTGACTAGCAGCACTCGCATTTCTACCACCAACAGGGGAACACCAATAATTATATTGAAAATTATTTACAGTACCTTCTTGATAAACCGACAATGAACCCAAACCTATATTTGAACTTACGCCTGTCCCTCCTTGCAGTAACTGAGCGTCTTTTCGCAAGTAAATATTACTATTTAATCCTCCGTTAAGCTCAACATTCCCTGTTACATACAGGTAAGCATCATTAACGTAAACATATGTACTTGCATTGTTAGAAACATACAATTGTGCTTTTGCAAATGAAAAAGCGAACAACGAAATAAATAAGTATTTTTTTTTCATACGTAATACATTAGAAATTAAAACTATACATTATTAAAATCAAAATTAATTAATTATTTTGGAATTAACTAAATTTTATCAAATATAATAAAAAAAAGTTCCCTTCTATTTTTTTTTGATTTTTTTAAAAAAAAGTCTTTTATAATAACATTTTTTTGATTTTATTTTAATATATAATTTTTTTTTCATATATTTGGAGATATTACAAATCCAAAAACAATTATATAATTATGAAAAAAAATTACTTTTTCAAACTATTTACGTCTATACTTTTTCTTACAGGTATAGGAAATCAAAATTCTTTTGCTCAAGTTGGAGTTGGAACCACGACACCTACAGCAGCTCTTGATGTTACCTCGACAAACGATGGAATATTAGTACCTCGAGTTGCATTAACGATAACAACCTCAGCACTACCACTTACCGCCCCAACAACCTCCGAAATGGTTTATAATACCGCTACAGTAAATGATGTAACTCCTGGATTTTATTACTGGGATGGCACGAAATGGGTAAGAATAATTTCTGGCACAAACAATGATTGGACCACCACAGGAAATTCTGGTACAACAGCTGGCACAAATTTCATAGGAACTACTGATGCTATTGACTTAAGAATAAAAACTGCCGCTACAGACAGATGGAATATTTCTAATGCAAACTCAGGTCAGTTACAATCTTATTCGTTAGGAACAGCAGCATTACCAACTTACTCTTGGCAAGGAGATCAAAACACAGGTATATTTAGCTCAGGTGCTGACAATTTAGACTTTACTACTGGAGGAACAGCACGTTTTAGAGTTCCTAACGCAGATCAAGTACATGCACTTTCATTAGGAACAGCTGCTTTACCTTTCTATTCTTTTAGTACTGATACTAATACTGGTATCTTTAGCCCAACTGCTGACAACCTAGCATTTTCGACCAACGGAGTTGAAGGCATGAGAATGAGAAACACAAGCAATGTAACTATCGGAGCTACTTTCTCAAGTGCTAATGCTGCGCCAGCTAATGGACTGAGAGTACAAGGACAAACAGTAATCAACAAAGCTTCAGGCGAAGATACTAGAGATTTCTTCTCAGCACATACTTCTGCAACATCATATGGTAATATTACAGGTTATCCAAACCCAGCTGCATCGAGAGCCGTGGCTGGCTATGCAGATGGCAACGGAATGGGGATCTTTGGTTTTGCTAACAGAACTGGTTATGGAGTAGTAGGACTTACACAAGCTAATACCTTATCTAGTTTCATTCAAACAGGAGAAGGAATATTAGGACAATCTGACGGTGCAACTGGCGGACCAAATATCCCTATCGGAACACATGGTATTATACACGAAACAGCTGCTGGAAACTGGAGAGCAAGTGGCGTTGTTGGCGAGAACAACAATGTAACTCCTGGTATCGCTTTCTCGTCTGGACCTTACACAGCTAATGGTGTTACTTGTGGAACTTACGGGAATTACGCAGCAATAAGCTTAGCTGCAGGTACAAATCAATTTGCTTTTGGAGTGGCAGGAGACCTTCTAGCATTAGGAGGGGGATCTATACCCGATGGTTCTGGAGGTGTTTTTGGAGTTGGTGGATCTAGCCAATTTGGAATGTTAGGCTACAGGGCTTTAAACGGAACATTATTTAGTGTTTATGGTGGTGGAGCTAATGGAAGCATCAATGCTGGAAATACTGGTAGAGTTCAAACAGAAACACCAAACAATCACATAGGATTAGGTATATATGGTGGCTTTATGGGAGGTATTATAAAAGGGGAAAACTATGGTACTATATCAAAAGGAAAAGAATTTGGAATGTATGTTGATGGTAACACTGTAACCAATAGCCCTATAATGCAATTAAACACTAACGAAAATGATTCAAAAAGAACTATTACATATACTGCTACTTCAACTTCAGTAGATATTACTACAAGAGGAACTGGCGAATTAAAAAATGGATCTACTTTTGTTGCATTTAAAGAAGCTTTCAAAAATTCAATTTCTATGTCAGAACCTATAAATATTACTGTTACGCCAACTTCGGAAACAAATGGTGTTTATGTAACTGGCATCACAAATGAAGGTTTTTATGTAAAAGAGAACCAAAAAGGTAAAAGTAATGCTTCTTTCAATTGGGTAGCTATAGGTACTAAATCTGGATTTGAAAAAGGAGTAGAAATATCAGAGGTAGTCTTAAACAAAGATTTTGACAAAAAAATAGACAATGTTTTAATTTCCAGCGAACAACCAGTTGAAGAAAAATCTATGTATTATGATGGCACTAAAATAGTTTTTGAAAGGATCCCAGAACAATACATAAAAAGCACGCAAAAATCACCTAAATAATTACCTTTCAACAATATAAATAAATATAAAGAGTTCGATTAAATCGAACTCTTTATATTTTATAACAATAAAATAGCTACTTTAAACTATCTTTCATTTCTAAACCGTAACTATTCAGCCAGTTAGATAAAAAAATGAAATGACAAAACACAAATGACAAAACACACTTGAGGCGAAGCCGAACTGAGCGAAGCCTAAATAAATCCCAATATTTTAATGATTCAAAAAGTCAAACATTTTTGGCTATTTGATACTTTTTGTCCCGAAGTTTCGGAATTGAGATTTGTTTTTGTGAATTTATTTGCTTTTTGAATATTGTTATTTGATCTTTATCTCATTTTAAGTTATTCAAGTCAATAAAGAAATATCTGAATGGTCAAAAATTTGATAGACTGAATAGTTACTCTAAACCTTCATCGACACCTGAACTCAAAAACACAGAAGCTGTAAAATTTGTTGAAAACGACATAAAAAAACGAAATAATATCAATTTCTTAAAAATATCCTTATTTTTTTCAAAAACCTCGATTTACATCGAGGTTTTTTTGTTTTAAAATAACTATTTCGTAAATAATTTGTTAAAAAAATATACTTTTTCAAATATTTCATCGATTATTTAATACCGTTCGTCGAATATAAATTATTGATTTACAACATTCTTTATATATTTCCAATCTACAAAATCAAAAACCACAATTTATGAACCTAAAAACTACCCAAATAAAGGTACCCAAGCATTTCTGTGCTTCCTTTATTTTAATTTTTTTTAATTTTTTTTTAATTAATGCCCAAACAACAATTATAAATTCTGCAACAAATGGAGGATTTGAATCTGGGACAACATTTGCCACAAATGGCTGGACCACGGTAGGCGGAACATCTACAGACAATATCTGGTTCTGCGGAACTGGAGCTACTGCTGGCTTTTCAGGAACTCGCTGTGCATATATTTCAAATACTGCTGGTGGCACATATAGTTATGACATAGCTAATTCAAGAGCTTCTTTTATGTATAGAAATATTACAATTCCTGCAGGGGAAGACAATATCACATTATCCTTACGTTGGATAGGACGAGGGCAAGCTTCACAAGATAAAATGAGAATTTGGATTGTACCCACCACTTACACTCCAATTTCTGGCACAGCAATAACAGCATCTGGAACAGCTCCGACAGGAAATATTCGAGTAGGAGCAACAAATTACAGTGGACAAGCAACTTGGACAACAAGCTCATTTAAATTACCACAAGTTTATGCAGGGCAAACTGTTCGATTAGTCTTCGAATGGACAAACGATGCTAGTTTAGGCACACAACCACCTGTTGCAATAGACAACATTTCATTAATATCTGCCACTACACCTTTATGCAGCACACCTATTGCTCAACCAACCGCACTAGTATTAAACAGTTCAAGCGGCACCATAAATGGTAGTTTCACTGCTGCTTCACCGACTCCTACAAATTATCTTGTAGTATATAACACAACAGGTGTCACCCCAACCCCAGTGGATGGAACAGTTTATACTGTTGGAGGAACTATTGGAGCTGGAAATATCGTTGGTGATATAGATACAGACACTAACTTTTCTGTAAGTGGATTAACAGCAATGACTAATTATTATTTCTTTGTTTTTTCATATCAATACATAAACGGAACATGTAATCCGAATTACTTTGTCACTACACCTCCACTTACAGGAAACTTAACGACTAATGTTGTTTATTGCAACCCTATATCATCAGCTACAACACAATTTATAACAGGCTTTTCAACAACGGGCGGAACTTATGATATTGTACATACACCATCAACTTCTAGTCCGAATGGATATTCAGACTTATATCCATCAAAAACTTTAGGAGCAAGTTCTGGTGCTACAATAAACTTTACAGAAAATTTCTATGCAAGCAGTCCACACGGTTTTAGAATTTGGATTGATTACAACAAAGATGGAGATTTTGCTGATGCTGGGGAATTGGAATTCACATCTGCCTTTACCGCTATGAATCACTCTGGAAGTTTTACAATAAATGCTGTTGCTACAGGAGATTACAGAATGAGAATTAGAGCTTGGGACGCAAACAACGATCCTGACCCTTGTACAACCATTGCATTAGGTCAGGCTGTTGATTTCAAACTCACAATACTACCTGTACTACCTTGCTCTGGCAATCCATCTAATATCACTGCTAGTGCAATAACAGCAAGCACAGCGACAATTAGTTGGACAGCTGCTACTCCTGCACCTACAAGTGGTTATCAAATAAGTGTAACTACTGCTTCAGGATTACCAGTTTCAATAGGCACACATACAACTGGAGCTGGAGTAACCACCATAAATGTTTCGTCACTTCCTCAAGAATCAACGCTTTATGTATATGTAAGATCTAATTGCGGTGCAAATCAAGGTTACTGGGTTGGCCCTATACAATTTACAACTCCCTGTACTACTGGTCCAGGAACAGGTGTTAGTTCTGCAGGTTGTCCAACGGTCATTGCTGGAGGAATAGGAATGAATGGTTCAGATCCTGCACCTATCACTTGTGCAACTACCAACTGTGTTGACTTAGAGGCTGATTACCTAAGACTAGGAAATACAGATTCTTATACAGTAGAGTCAATACCATATGCCCCTCCTTATCATTATGGTTGTTTAACAAACGCAGTAAGTGTAAATACAGACGACGTCTTTTCGCCACTAATAAATTTACCATTTAACTTTTGTTACTATGGCAACAGCTATAACACTTGTGTTATTGGTTCAAATGGAGTTATTTCTTTTGATACAACACTAGCTAATCAACCTTCAGGCTATACATTTAACAATAACCTACCTAACATAGGAAGCGCATCAGAAAAATTATTTCCTAACACCATCTATGGTGTGTATCACGATATCGACCCTAGTGTAGGAGGAACTGTGGGTTGGGAATTAGTAACACTTTCGTCAGGCTGTAGAGCATTAGTAGCTGGATGGAGAGATGTACCAATGTTTAGCGATAATAGCATTCTATATACAGGGATGACAGTTTTGTATGAAAATACAAATATAATTGAAGTTTATATTAAAGAAAAGAAGATAGACAACAACAATAGTTCGCCTTGGAATAACGGTAATGCAATTGTAGGTATTCAAAATGTTGGCGCGACAACTGCTACAGTTGCTCCAGGCAGAAATGGACTTGACCCTAACTGGGAGGCTACTAATGAAGCTTGGCGTTTTGTACCATCAGGAAACGACACAACCTCACTAACGTGGTATCAAGGTGCTGGAACTACTGGCCCAATTGTTGGAACTACTGATGTTATAAACGTTTGTCCTTCAACCACCACTACCTATACTGCTGAAGTAACTTATAACTTATCGTGTGGATTAGGCACAATAAAAGTATCTGACCAAACTACCGTAACAGTATCTTCAAGCAAAACTTGGACAGGAGCTACTAATACTGATTGGAATACAGCCTCTAACTGGACTCCAGCTGGAGTACCTACAATTACGACTGCTGTAATAATACCTAATACAGTAAACAAACCAATTATCAATAGTCCTAATATGGCAGCTTGTAATATTACTGTACAAAACGGTGGTCTTTTAACAGCTGCGACTGGAAGTAGTATCGTTGTAGATTATTTTGTTGACATAAATACTGGCGGTACTTTTATAGTTAAGAATGATGCTAGTTTAATTCAAGTAAACAACGTTTCAAATACCGTAAATGGAACTTTCACTTATGAAAGAACAGCTACAAACATTAAAGGTTCTGACTATATTTATTGGTCATCACCTGTTGAAAATCAAGATTTGAGTACTATTTATACAACTCCTACACAAGGACCTAAATACTTATGGAATACTACTGCTGTAAACCCACGAGGCGGATTAGGAATTTGGAATGGCGCATCAGGTACAATGACAACAGCAAAAGGATATATCATAAGAGGTTCTAGCAATTACGGAATGGCTGCAACCAATATTAATGCAACATTTACAGGAGCTCCTAACAATGGCAATATAACAATCGCTGCATTGCGAGGCGCAATGCAACCTACTAATGTGGGTGCATCATTAACATACTCAGCAACAGGATTAAGTGCTTGGGATGACAATTGGAATTTAGTAGGTAACCCTTATCCTTCTGCTATAAATGCATTACAATTTTTATCAACTAACAGTACTGAATTAGCTGGAAATATTAGATTATGGAGACATTTAAATGCTCCTGCTTTAATACCAAGTCCTTTCTATCAAAATTTTATGTATAACTATAATTCATCTGATTATCTTACTATAAATTTCACAGGCCCTACTACTCCTGGAGCTTCAGACATTATAAAAACTGGTCAAGCTTTTATGATTCAAAGAAAAGAAGGAGTCCAAGACCTTACAGGTGTAACAGTTAACTTCAACAATGCTATGCGAAGAGACGGAACAACAATCCTAAACAATGGAAGTTTCTTTAGAAATGGTAATGACATCGTAAACAACATTGAGAAGCATAGAATTTGGCTTGATATTGTAGACAATACAAATCGAACTTCTGAAACTACTTTATTAGGATATGTTGAAGGTGCCACATCAGGATGGGATGATAATTATGATGCGACTATCGGATTAACTACCAACATTGGTATCTATTCATTTGCAAACGATGAGAAATGCATCATTCAAGGTCGTCCAACACCTTTCAACATTAATGATGAAGTTCCTTTAGGTATAAATGTTCATTCTAACGGTAGTTATCATATTGCTATAAAAGCTGTTGATGGTTTATTTTCGGACAACTATCAGACAATTTACCTAGAAGACAAACAACAAAATATTGTACACAATCTATTAACTAGTCCGTACACTTTTACTTCTAACGAGGGTACTTTTAACAATCGTTTTGTACTTAGATATACAGAAACAGCATTAAATAATAACAACTTTGATTTAGAAAATTCAATCAAAGTTTATGCTACAGATCATATAAAAGTAAAATCTACAGTAGAAAAAATTAAAGAAATTATAGTGTATGATGTAATTGGTAAAAAACTAATTGACAAAACGAATGTGAATACAAACGAAATAACAATTAACGAATTAAAACCTACAACTAATGTTCTTTTAGTAAAAGTAACCTTAGAAAACGGAACTATAATTACTAAAAAAGTAATCTATTAAAGATATTTTAGAAATCTAAAAAAAGACCTCCTCTTTAAATAGTGGAGGTTTTTTTCATTTGAATAGGCTTCTCGTTCAAAAGAAATATTATAATATGCTCTTCTCCTATCTTTACATTGAAACCAACGAAATAAAAACTCAATTCCATACCATATAAAAAAAGGAAACACCAATAATTCTAATTGCTGCCTAATGTGTATTTTTTCATGATTAACAAAATAAGGATTTAATTTATCATGTTTATCAGACAAAAAAACAAAAGGAAACAAAGTTATCCCTCGAAAACCTTTAGGCGTAAAATATTTAAACACTATCAAAATCATAGATTACAAAATTGACAAATTTCTTTTTATATTTTCTACTTCGGTCAAAGAAAGAATCAATTTTGAGCAAAAATTAGCTATTTTTGAAAATTAAATTTCAGAGTCAAAACAACTAATATGAACAATAGTTTGGACCCAAACAAATTGATAGAAGGAGAAGATTTTTATTATACCCCCGAGGGCTACAAATGTTTTACCGAAAAGTACCACTTAAAAAGAGGCTACTGCTGCAAAAACGGCTGTCGTCATTGTCCTTATGGTTTTGACAAAAAAACTGGGCTTACTAATACCAAAAACACAAAAAAGTAAAATGGACATCCATTATCGTAAATATCGAATAAAAATTTTCAAAACCTATCATAGGTCTGATATTCGTTACCCTTAGTAGTCATTTTTAAAAAAATTCACTAAAACATCGAATCAATTAAAATCAAAACAAAAATGACTTTTCAAGAACAAATTTTAGAAGGAATTCCTTCAATTTTACCAAATACAAAACCTTACGAACCGCAAATTAATCACGCACCAAAACGTAAAGAAATATTAACAGAAGAAGAAAAAAAATTAGCCTTAAAAAATGCTTTACGCTATTTTGAGCCACACCAACACCTTGAGTTAATTCCTGAATTCAAGCAAGAATTAGAACAATATGGTCGTATTTATATGTATCGTTTGCGTCCAGATTATGAAATGAAAGCGCGAAGCATAGATTCTTACCCAGGTAATAGCACTCAAGCAAAAGCTATAATGCTGATGATTCAAAACAATTTGGACTATGCCGTAGCACAACATCCACATGAATTAATTACTTATGGAGGTAATGGTGCCGTTTTTAGCAACTGGGCACAATATCGTTTAACGATGAAGTATCTTGCTGAAATGACAGATGAACAAACTTTAGTAATGTATTCTGGTCACCCTATGGGTTTGTTTCCTTCACATAAAGACGCGCCAAGAGTTGTCGTTACTAATGGAATGATGATTCCTAATTATTCTAAACCTGACGATTGGGAAAAATTCAACGCATTAGGCGTGACACAATACGGACAAATGACCGCAGGTAGTTATATGTACATAGGTCCACAAGGAATCGTACACGGAACAACAATTACTGTTTTGAATGGTTTTAGAAAAATAAAGAAAAGCCCGTCAGGAGGATTATTTGTCACTTCTGGATTAGGAGGAATGAGTGGAGCTCAACCAAAAGCAGGGACTATTGCAGGTTGTGTAACCGTTTGTGCTGAAGTGAACCCAAAAATCACAAAAATTCGTCACGAACAAGGTTGGATTCACGAAATTCATGAAGATATGAATGGTTTAATCGAACGCGTACGCCAAGCTTTAGCAAACAAAGAAGTCGTTTCTTTAGCGTATTTAGGAAACGTGGTTGATATTTGGGAACGTTTTGATGAAGAAGGTTTACATATCGATTTAGGATCTGATCAAACTTCCTTACACAATCCTTGGGCAGGTGGTTATTATCCTGTAGGCATTTCTTTTGAAGATGCCAACGAAATGATGGCTAATAATCCTGAACAATTTAAAATTGAGGTTCAAAAAACCTTACGTCGTCATGCAGCAGCTATCAACAAACATACCGAAAAAGGAACCTACTTTTTTGATTATGGAAACGCTTTTCTTTTAGAAGCTTCACGTGCTGGAGCAGATGTTATGGCGGTAAATCCTACTTTAGGTCGTGAGTTCAAATATCCTTCTTATGTTCAAGATATAATGGGGCCTATGTGTTTTGATTATGGTTTTGGTCCATTCCGTTGGGTTTGTGCGTCTAACAATCCTGAAGATTTACAAAAAACCGATACTATTGCTTGCTCTGTATTAGAAGAAATGATGAAAAATTCTCCAGAAGAAATCCAACAACAAATGGCGGACAATATTCAATGGATAAAAGGTGCACAAGAAAACAAATTAGTAGTGGGTTCACAAGCCCGAATTTTATATGCAGATGCAGAAGGTCGAATTAAAATTGCACAGGCATTTAATGAAGCGATTAAAAATGGAGAAATAGGTCCTGTAGTGTTAGGTCGAGACCACCACGATGTATCTGGAACAGATTCCCCTTATCGTGAAACTTCTAATATTTATGACGGCTCACGTTTTACAGCAGATATGGCAATACATAATGTGATTGGCGACAGTTTCCGTGGGGCAACTTGGGTATCAATTCACAATGGCGGTGGTGTAGGCTGGGGCGAAGTGATTAATGGAGGCTTCGGGATGTTATTAGATGGTACTGCTGATTCAGAAAGAAGATTAAAATCGATGTTGTTTTGGGATGTCAACAATGGTATTTCCCGTAGAAGCTGGGCAAGAAACGAAGGTGCTATTTTCGCTATAAAACGCGCTATGGAAGTGGAACCGCTTTTGAAAGTTACATTACCTAATATAGTTGATGAAAGCTTACTTTAACTAACTGATTTTAAAATATAATTAACTATTTGGTACATTTTTTGTTGTATTTTTAGGATAATTTAAAAACATAAAACTATGAGAGCAATAAAGTTACTAGCCGTATTTAGCTTGCTAATATTAACAGCTTGCAGTTCTGTATATGTAAATACTGATTATGACAAAAAAGCAAATTTTAGTCAATACAAAACTTTTGCGTATTTAAAGAGCGGTATTGATAAAGCTGAGATCTCAGATTTAGACAAAAAGAGAATCTTATACTCGCTTGATGAAGCACTTACCGCAAAAGGTTTTACAAAATCTGACAATGCAGATATCCTAATCAGTTTTTTCACAAAAGAAAGAGAACGTGTAGATTATTACAACAACTGGGGTTGGGGATGGAACTGGGGTTGGAGTCCTTTTTGGGGAATGAATTACAACATACCTACCACCACTACTGAAGGTACTTTAATCATTGATGTAATTGATGGAAAAACAAAAGAATTAATCTGGCAAGGAAAAGGATCTGGGTATTTAACTCAAGATGTTGACCGAAAAGATGCTAGAATCAAAGAATTTGTTTCAAGAATACTTGAAAAATATCCACCTATTGCGAAAAATTAAATTCTTAAAATTAATCATTTCAACTAGTTCCCGTAGTTGAAATGATTAATTCCTATAAAATGCCTCTTTTTTGACATAATTTTGATACTATGAAATCCCCATAAACAAGCAGTTTGCGTATGCAAATATATTCACTGAACACCTATAAAAAATAAATGTTTAGTGAAGTAAACACCAATGATTAAAAAGGGGATAACATATGTTACCTATGAAAAATAAATTTTAAACATATGAAATCGC
Source organism: Limnohabitans sp. (assembly GCA_030053945.1). Lineage (GTDB taxonomy): Bacteria > Bacteroidota > Bacteroidia > Flavobacteriales > Flavobacteriaceae > Flavobacterium. The sequence continues at coordinate 705 of JASGCW010000017.1, read as the reverse complement.
CACTAACAACAGGTTTGTTGCAAACAATTGAAAAATCATCGAACACCGATAAAAATAAATTCAATGTGAGATAAACACGAATGAAGATAAGGCGACACGAGACGAAGTCGAACTGGCGAAGCATAACATATGACAAATAAAAAACAAATAATTATCTACATATGAAAATTCAAAAGCTTAAAATAGTAAAAATCATCTTAATTTCAATAATTACTATTTTAGCAATTTTGATTTTAATTCCTGTCATTTTTGAAGAGAAAATAACTCAAAAAGTAAAAGAAATTGCCAATCAAAATTTGAATGCTAAACTCGAATTCTCACATTCAAAAGTTTCATTTTTTACTCATTTCCCTTCCTTAACACTTACACTTACACAGTTTGATTTAAAAGGTTCTAAACCATATCAAAATGAATCTTTATTAAAATCTGACAAAGTTGGTTTTGGAATTAATTTTTTAAGCATTTTTAGTAATAAAATCAAAATTGAAGAAATATATTTAAGCAATTCTCAAATAACTATTTTGGTTAATAAAAACGGGGAAGCGAATTACAACATTTACAAATCAAAAGAAAGTCAAGAAAAATCAGAATCAGATAACTCGATTCAAATTGAAAACATATCTATTGAAAATAGTGCATTAAATTATATTGACCATTCTTCTAATATAAAATTCCTTTCAAAAGGTTTAAATTATATCGGTAAAG